>CANHCM010000240.1 GCA_947459155.1 Bacteroidota bacterium
AAAAGAAACCCTGGTATTCCCGAATCCATTCAACAGCAGCGTTATGATTACGAACAGCAATGCCGCTCAGTACGAAGTATTTAGCCTCGACGGAAGACTGGTTCTTCAAGGAGCAGTATTGAATGGAAACGCCGTTCTTTCGACAGAACAATTGAATGCCGGCATTTATTTGCTGAATTTGACTGAGAAATCAGGTGCACGCAGCGTGCAGAAAATTGTAAAACAATAATTCCCTCTCAAGAGTCTCCCGGTTTTGCCGGGAGACTTTTTTATTGTATGAAAAATCCACCACTTTCGCTGTTAAAGCAATGCAGGCAGAATGACCGAAAGGCTCATTTTGCTCTGTATGAGTGGTGTTTTCAGGATATAATAAATATTACACGACAGTATTTTAAAAACGAGGAAGATATCCGGTCGATTGTCAATAACAGCTTTTTAAACATGATAAAAGGCCTCGATTTAATTACTAAAAATTATGATGATGCCTTATTTTATAGTTGGATGCGAAAGATAACCCTGCGATGCATTATTGATGAATTTAGAAAGCAAAAGAAATACGTCGAAAATATTCAATTAGCGGAAGAGCAGGATATTATTAAAAAATACGAAGGATATTCGGAGAATGGGTTTGACAGATATGAGAAAGAGGCGATACAAAGCAGTATTGATGCACTTCCTGAAATGAGTCGAGCGGTATTTAACCTCTACGCCATCGAAGGATACAAGCACGAAGAAATTGGTGAAATGCTCAATATTTCGGCAAACACCTCAAAAGTTCATCTTTTCAAGGCACGACAGAAGTTACAGTTGGCCCTGCAAAAGCAAAAAATTGGAAATCATGACTGAGTATAAGGATCAATTCAATGCCAAGGATTTTTGGCCGGATGCCGAGCGAATGCTTGATGCGCATTTTCGACGCAAGCGAATCATTCGCTATTCGTTGATCACTGCGGCATTGCTGATTACCAGCTCGGTTCTGGTGTTTCTGTTGAACCGTGAGGCGTTCAACCCATCCACTCCACAAACAACAGCATTGCCCAAAGTTGTGCGCACAGAAGCAACCGACGCACAGGAAAATTCAAATACCCAGTCGGAGCCAACAGAGAAATCCGTTGAAAACACTGAAAATCTCGATGCAGAGAAAAGTGTTCAATATCCATCAACCCGGAACAACGGGGTTAAGCCAGAAAAATCTGCGAATGATGTTGAAGCCTCAATCTCAGGCGCTAACAAGAAGAACAACCGTATTGAGAAGAGTAATGCGCTAACACCACAACAAAGGAAATCGCCCCAAACTCAGAATTCACAGCGCAATGAGAACTTGGGTAAAGTGGCCACATCAAATTCAACAGAAAAAGAAAATTATACGGCGCTCAGCAATGTGAATCGTCCATTAAAGACAGAGGAGGCTGGTCGTTCTAAACAAAACGGAGATCAACAAATCGTATCGTCACAAGCAGAAAATAGCAAAAACGAGAACGCTCAGGTTCTTTTAAATGCGCAAGTCGCTTCGAATACCACGAATGAGGCCGGCAAATCTGATTTGGATAAGAAAGCAGAAACTGTTGCAAAAAACGGACTGACGAATGTAAGTGAAAGCTTGAATAATACAGGGGTTGAAACCATTCTTCCTCTGAATTTCCTTTCCGAAAGAAATTCTGGAAATAATTCTTCAATGTCGCCCATTGAGACATTCAAACCACAAGGAAAATCGAAGCGTTCTTCAGTTTACTTAGACGTTCAGTCGGGTGTTTACTTCCATCAGTCGCGCCATCTTGGTGGATCAACAATTTATCAAGACCGCAGAAATCAAGAAGAATCCGATGATTTCAGTTGGATGCATGCCTTGCATATTCGGAAAGCTGTAGGAAAATGGTTGATTAACACCGGGCTGGAGTCGAGCAGCTATGGAGAAAAAACGCAGTATGTCAATAGTGTAGATGGATTTATTGCAACGCTTCAAAATAATCAGGTCATTACTTCCGACAGCCTTGTAAGCACGCGTTTTAACTATTATTTAGGAAACGAATTCAGTGAGTCGGTGGTAGAAATTGTAAGCGACACATTGTTCACGCAAGATACTTTGAAAGTTGCGGGCAAAGTTGCCGGCAATTTGCCGGATGGCTACAGCAATGGCCGAAACAGATACCGTTATGTTGAAATTCCATTGAGCCTTGGTTATACCGTGATCGACAGTCGGAGATTCAGAATAGGCCTTCAGGCTGGGGTTTCAGCCGCAATCTTGCAAAGCGCATCCGGTTTTATGATAAACCAAAACAATACCGCCTTTTTGAGATTAGAGGAAGCCCAAAATCTGCAAAATGTGCTATGGAATTTCCGCGGAGGATTACGTTTTGACTACGCATTCATCAATGGGATTTCGGTATTTGCCAACGCAGAATACCGAGGCATGCTTCGCTCTGTATTTCAAAACACATCCGGTTTAAATAGTCGTTATTCAAGTGCAGGAATTTCATTAGGTTTGAGCGTTCCACTCGTTCAAAAACCATGAAACGCTCCACGTTACTTCTCGCGCTGTTTTGTCTGTTGGGCTTTGCAACAGTTAATGCGCAAAACCAGGAACTAAGCCTCATTCCGGAGCAACCGCTTGAGGGCCAACCTGTTTTTCTGGTTATTCATTCAATCTGGACCTCGGGTGGCTGTGAATTGCAGTCGGCATCGGTGAATGTGGATTCACTGCCGGTGATTACCGTAGATGCAAATTATTCTGTTGGCGTTTTAACGGTAATTTGCGAAACTGTCGATACAATTAGCCTTGGGATTCTTCCACCCTCTCAGGAAATCAGTCCGGGCGTTTTTGAATTGTACCAAATCAACACTACACTCACCAGCATTCAAACGCCCGGCTTTTCCAGCAGCGATACCCTGTTTTTCTTCGTTCAGCCCTCACCATCGGCAATTGTTCCGCTCAATCAACAATACACACTGCAAAATCTGGGAAATGGGAATTATGTTTTGCAGTTTAATGAAGCAACCCCTAACCAAAGCGGGCAGTTGATTGATTCTCAAGGTAGAAAAATTCGGAAAATTCAAAATTTAGGAAATCAACTCAGTATCGACTTATCGGCTGAAAATGAAGGAATTTACTATCTGATTTCTTCCAATTGGAGCCTTCGCTTTTTGCATAAGCGATAAAGCATTTGTAATTATGCAGCATTCTTTCGTGTTGTACAATTACATTTTCCCCTCGCTTTTTCGAACCTGTGTCTGATATTCACCCATTCAAACTCGAGATTTACCATTTATTGGAGGAAAAACTCCGATTAAAAATTGAGCAAATAGAGCTTGATTTAACGGGTATTTCTGAAAGTAAGGCAGGCGATTCAAAAAGCAGTGCCGGCGATAAATTCGAAACCAGTCGTGAGATGTTGGCCCAGGAAGAGCAGCGTCTCATGCAGCAATTGGCCGAATTGCGCAGTAAAGAAATCGCCTTGCAACGGTTGATGCAATCAGAAAAGTCGAGTGATACCGTTCAGCTTGGAAGTTTGGTGAAATGGGGCGGGAATTGGATTCTCATTGGCATTCCCGAAGGCGCTTTGTCAGCCCCCAGCTTAAAGGTGATGTGCATTTCGGCCGATGCTCCTTTGTTTCAGATCCTGAAAGGGAAAAAGGCCGGCGATACCGCTCAGCATCAGCAAAAATCGGTGCCTATCGAAGAGGTACTTTGAAGTCATTTCGTACCTTTTCGGCATGAAATGGATTGTTCCCCTTTGTTGGTTCATTTGCGTTCAATCGATGCTTTCCGCTCAAATTCAAGAAGTTCCCAAAGTGAGTTCGGGGAAAATTGTGCGCTGGGCACAATGGCCGTCTGCATTTGTTGAGGCGCGGAATGTCGATATATGGCTTCCGCCGGAGTACGATGCGAATCCTACTTCAACCTTTCCTGTATTGTATTTTCAGGATGGCCAAAATCTCTTTGATGCTTCGCTTTCATACGGAGGCGTGGAATGGGGCCTTGATGAATGGATGGCTAAACTCATCGCTGAAAAGAGAATTAAACCAGCCATCGTTGTGGGTATTTGGAATAGCCCGAAACGATTTCGCGAATACATGCCGGAGGAGCCATTTTACACGCTGGAAGATTCGATTAGAAATGCGCTCAGCACCGAACGCAGTGGAGTTCCGATTTCAAAACAATACCTGAGGTTTCTCGTGGAAGAATTAATTCCTAGAGTCGACCGTGAATTTAGAACACAGGCCAATCGTGAGTCTCGATTTTTAGCCGGATCCAGCATGGGTGGACTCATCTCGATGTACACCTTAGTTAAATATCCCGATTTATTCTCAGCTGCAGCATGTATCTCAACCCATTGGCCCAGCAGTCTGAAATTTAATACGGGAGAAATTCCGGCCTCCATTCAGAAATGGATGGAAGAAAA
>CANHCM010000241.1 GCA_947459155.1 Bacteroidota bacterium
ATGGAAAGAAGGATGAGAAATAGCAATTTCGCTGGAATTGAAAGTGCTTTGAAACTGCAGTTAGCCTTAATCATGGGTATGTGAAACCAATAAATCCAAGTACGGTTTATTGCAAATATAAATGAGATTAAAGGCGAAAGGTAAAAGTTGAAAGGGAAAAGTAGAAAGGTCGGCTTTTCCTGAGTTTAAAGTTGAAAGTATAAAGTTGAAAGTGTGATAGTGACCTTCCCTAAATAGCGTTGACCTTTTTGGTTCAACATTGATTTATTTCCATCGGGCATACATGAGCCTGAGGTTCTTCTCTTGGGCAATATACGAAGGGGCTCGAAGCCATTGCGAGAACTCCCGTCTTGCTCCAATACTACCTATGTGTCTATGCAATTAATAGGTCAACCTATTTCAGGGAATGACACCAATCGGTCATCATCTTGACCGAATCACTCAAATGTTAAAACAAACTCCCGCTAGGGACTCAAGACTTACGACTCCCTTCGCGCAAGCGGGTGAAGCGGATACCCCGCAAAAACAGAGTGAGTGAGGGAGCGAGTGCGAAGTGAAAGTGCGGGGGAAGAGCGTGCGGGGTGGCTCTGTTTTGAGGAGTAGCAGCGAAACACGCGGTGCCCGGCAATGCAGTTTCAGCTTACCGAAAGGCTTAGCGAGGCAGGCGCCCAAATAGAATTGCGAGGGGCACTGGGAATTCCCGTTGGACTCATCCGTTTTTTTGCACCTTTGCCTTGATGAAATCGCGCTGTTATGCCATACCGGCTGCTCAAGGACCGCTGAATGCCCTCGTGAAGGCCTATTTGAATGAGGCGCCCGAATTGATGCATTTGTATGGAGAAGCGCCTTCGTTGGAGGGTGTTCTCCGGCAAATTGAGCGCAGAAAGGACTTTCCGCAGCCACACCGAGAAACCCTTGCCACCGTGCTTGAGGAGCAATACCGCCTACTGGGACTCGCGACCGATGAGGCGCTGCAACACATCGGCTTACTGCGCTCGGCGAATACCTTTACGGTGACCACCGGGCAACAGTGCGGGCTGCTGCTTGGGCCGATGTACACGGCCATGAAGATGGTTTCGGCCATCAGGCTTTGCCGGGCTTTAAAGGCAGAACGACCCAACCTGAATTTTATTCCAATCTTTTGGTTAGCCTCAGAAGACCATGATATTGAGGAGATTAACCATGTTCGTGTGGCGGAGGAAACCTTAACCTGGAACACCGCTGAGCAAGGAGCTGCCGGGCGACTAAGCACCCATGGACTTGAGCCTATTGTGGAAGCGATTCGTCGATTGGCTGAAAAAAACGAGGACCTTTTAGCGCTGCAGAAGGCTGTTGATGAGGCCTATACCGAACCCACGCTGGCCCGGGCCACCCAAAAATTGGCCATTCGTCTTTTTGGCCATGAGTCACTTTTGGTGTTAAACCCTGATGATGCCCGGCTCAAGGCCTTGTTTGCGCCATTCATAACGCGTGACATTCTGGAGCAGGTAAGCTATCGGGAAAGTCGCGCTGCTGTTGAGTTTTTACGCAAAAACTACACAGTACAGGTGGAAGGTCGGGAGATTAACTTTTTCTACCTCAGCGAACAATATCGCGAGCGAATTGAGCGGGTTGAAAATGGATTTCAGACTGTTGATGGCCTTTACCGCTGGACTGAGGAGGAGCTGCGTGAGGCCATTCGCCGAAGCCCGGAGTGTTTTTCGCCCAATGTGATGATGAGGCCGGTGTATCAGGAGTGCATCTTACCCAACCTCGCCTATTTTGGTGGGGCCGCGGAGGTGGCATACTGGCTGGAAATGAAGGGTATTTTTGATGCACATGGAATACCCTACCCTGTTTTATTGCTTCGTAATTCGGCTGTTTGGCTGGATGAAACAAATACCCATCGCCGAAAAAACAGTGGCATTGAACCCGCAGATGTGCTCAAAAAGCTGGACCGGGTAAAGCGGGATTGGGTGGAGGCCCATTCGGCCGAAGATCTTCAGCTACAGCGCGAAAAGCTGCAGTTGCAACAACTACTGATAACCTTAGAAGAAAAGGCCCAAACACTCAATGCGCCTACCTTACAATCGGCGAAAGCGTTAGGAGTTCGCATGAATAAACAGCTGGAGGGCTTCTCGGAGAAACTTTTCAGGGAATACCGGCGCAAGGAAGCCGATAAAATGCGTCAGTTAGAGCGTTTGTGGAATGAGGTTTACCCTTCAGGCAGCTTGCAGGAGCGGGTTTGGATGCTTCCGGATGTGGTCCAGCGCTTTGGTAGCCATTGGCTGGGCGAAGGCATTGATTTTCTACCACCTGAGGGCGCGCACTTTTTGATTTTAGAAATTTAAGCTGCACATTCATTTGTGCGGTGCAATGTTTATCTTGCTTCGTGAATCTATTGGCTATGAAGCACTGCGCACTCTATTGGTTTTTGACCTTTTTTCTATGCGTGACCACCTTACCGAGGGGGGTTGCTCAGAATTGTATTGAAATTGAGAGCATATTGGTAGATGCCTGCGATGAGGGTAATAATTCAAATAACCCTGAAGGGAACAATGAAATGTTTCGACTTCGAACTGGTCCTTTACCCATAGCGATAGCTGATATCACGCTTCCGAACAACTGGCCTTCAGATTTTGTCAATGGTCTAACATTTAATGGGTTTATTCAAAATGCGCAAACTGCGAACATAACCGCGCAATTAAATGCAACTATAGCGAACAACTGTGGTTGGCTTGTTGAACCGCCAAATGGTATCATTCCGCCCAATAGCAGAGTTTTAGGAATAACAGGACTTAATGTTTCACCTACTTTAAATTCATTTGCCAACTTAGTTGACACTTTGTTTATAATCTATCACAATCAAACAACTAACATTTTTGCTGGTCACTTTCTTAACTACAATATTGGAACTCCTCAAGAACAAACGTTTACAGTCCAAATTTTGGGTGCGAACGGTTGTACAGATGCAGTGACCTATTTAAGAGGCAGTTTAGTCACTCAAAATGGCAACAACGCTCCTGAAAACGGAGCCTTTGTAGACTTTACGCCCGACGGCACACCCACTTATGGAAATACCGGCTGCCAGGCTCCATTTGAACCTTTCTCGGCCGAATGGACGAACCCGGGCCCGCTTTGCTCAACCAGTCCGCCCATTAACCTCAACAACCTTGTAACCGGCACTTCAGGAGGAACGTGGACCGGACCGGGCATTACCGGTTCTACCTTTGACCCTTCACAGGTGAGTGGTCCGGTAAGCATTACCTACACGGTTGAACCGACCAACGATTGTAATCCCGACACGGCCTCGGTTACCCAGTCGTTTACTGTAAGTCCGAGTGTTGATGCCAGCTTTACCAATCCCGAGATTGTGTGCGGAAGCGTTGGTACCATTGAGCTTAACAGTCTCTTAACCGGCACACCAGGCGGAACATGGTCGGGACCGGGTGTTTCAAACGGTCTGATCAATGTTTCAGGTTTCAATGGCGATGTTACCATCACCTACGCGGTAGGCAGCGGTGTATGTACCGACACCGAAAGTGCGACCTTTCAAATCATCAGTCTGGCGACACCTATTGTGACCGGTCAAACCGCATTCTGCAACGGAGAAACCCCAACACCGCTTACTGCACTTGCCGATCCGGGAGCCACCACCAATTGGTTTGGCGATGAAGCCCTCACACAACTGCTCAACAGTGGAAACACCTTTCTGCCGCCCGCCAACCAAAACGCCATTTATTGGGTGAATCAAACTGCTGAGGGCTGCAGCTCCGACAGTGTTCCGGTTAGCGTTGAATTCTCGGTTGTGGCACCACCAACAGCCGATACTTTAATTGAATACTGCGAAGGAGAAAGCATTCCCACCCTGTTGGCCAATGGCAGCAACATCACCTGGTATAGCAATGCCTCGCTCAATACCGAGCTGGCCAGCGGAAACAGCTTCACGCCCAATATTGAGGAGGGTTCGTTTTTCATTACCAACACTGTAGGTTCCTGCGAAAGTGAAGCCCTTGAAATACGCCTTTTGCGCAACGACTCGATCAGCGCCGAAATCATACCACTCGATGGCACCTCACTCTGCGAAGGTGGGCCGTTAAGCTTAGAATCGGCCGATGCCAGTAACAACAGCTGGAGTACCGGTGTGCAAGGCACGAGCATTCAAGTGAACCAAGCCGGAGTTTACATCCTCTCCCGCGAAGGGGTGTGTAACACGGCCATCGACTCCATCGAAATAACAGGGGTGCCGGTAGTGGCCGATTTTAGTCTGAGTCAAGACTCCGGTTACACCGTTTTACCCGTAGAGGTAAGCACAAACAGCCTGAACGCCGAAACCTGCATTTGGACGCTGAACGATTCGGTTTTAACCGACTTTAGTGCGCCGGGCACCCTCGTTTTCAGCGACAGCGGGAC
>CANHCM010000242.1 GCA_947459155.1 Bacteroidota bacterium
GTATGTCCATTGGCAACCAACTCGTTGGTAACGTGGGCTCCAATAAAGCCAGCGCCACCAGTAACTAAAGAAACGGGCATGAGTTTGTATTTAAGACCCCAAAAATACGTATTCTCATAAACGACCAACACCCACTTTGCGGAGAATTGAAGAAAGGCTGTATAATCCTTTCTGAGTGGGCATTTGGTAAGGTCATCCTGCTTTGGCGATGTGTTTTCGCCAAATTCATCTTTCTCCAACGGATGATTGTGGACTGCGCCAAACGCAAGCTTGCCAATTCCCGAAAACGCCGATTTTCTTGCTTGGGTGTTCGGAGTTGAAGCCCTCTTCGGTGTTTTGGAGTGAAATCCAACTACACAGAAATGCACACCAACAAAAAAGCCCCGGTGTGTACCGAGGCTTTTTGTGGTCCTGAAGGGAGTCGAACCCCTAACCTTCTGATCCGTAGTCAGATGCTCTATCCAATTAAGCTACAGAACCAATTTGAGGGCGCAAATATAGGGCAAATACTATAGACGCCAATCTTTTTTTCGATTTCTTAATGAATTTTTGCGCTCAAACCTCTGTCGAGCAATGCAACTGCCTTGGGTTGAAGCTCTTCCCACGTTCCGGTTTTTACCGAACACTTGCCGGAGTAATGCACAATAAAGGCGCACTGTTCGGCCTGTACCGGCTCGTGATCGAGAATCTCCATGAACCAACGAATTACATCGTCGAAGGTGTTCACATCGTCGTTGTACACCACCAGCTGACGTTGTTCTACGTCGAGCAATAAGGTGTCAAAATCTTGTTCTTCAGCGTACTGTGTAGAGAAAATCATAAGCTCTAATGCAAGTTAAGCGCGGTTGTTTTTGCGGAGGAATGTCCGACTTTCATTTCCGTTGATTAATCGGCGGATGTTGGCTTTATGGGTTAAAATGACCAAAACCGGAATGGTAATCGCAAAGATGATGGAAGCATCGTGGTGTACCTTCTCCACCAGCAGGAGAAAAAGGCCATATCCAACCGAAGCCAGAATAGAACCCAACGAAACATAATGGGTGAGTTGTAAAACCAGCATGAATAAACCCACTCCGCAAAGGGCTGCAATGGGAAACATACCAAAAGCAACGCCCAGCAAAGTGGCTACTCCTTTTCCGCCTCTAAACCCTGCAAATACTGGGAAGATATGTCCCAACACGGCGAAGGCGCCACAGAGCACGCGGAAATTTTCAAATAAAACCGGAGAATCAAAGCCCCCCAGGAACCACACAGGCAGCATTACGGCAATCCAGCCTTTCAATGCATCGATAACCAGCACCGGAACGCCTGCACGTTTACCCAAAACCCGGAAGGTATTTGTGGCTCCGGCGTTGCCGCTTCCATGCTCCCGAACATCAGTGCCGTAAAACAGGCGCCCAATCCACACTGCTGTAGGAATAGACCCCAGCAAATAGGAAAAAAACAAGAGCACGAGTCCCAATGTTATCATAACACAAAAGTAATAAAAGGGTAAATCTTACAAGCCGAGCTCTGCGGCTATGTGGGATTTTACTTGTTCAATTTTTCGTAACTGACTTTTAAAGAATTGATTACGAATCTTCTCTGCCATGCCGCTGATTTGAATTGATTTGCTGCAAAGATTTTCCATCCAACGCTTGTGCTGCTCGTTAAAGGCCTGATTGCGAGTGCGAATTGCATTAAAGGTGTTGTAGCCGATAAAGGTGCTGGACGCATCACCTGAACGGATGTAAATGGAGTTGTTCCCAATCATCAGGTCGCACAAGTACAGGGTGTAAGGAACACCGGTAGAAGCGCCCTGCAGGTTGACCTTTTGTCCGATTTCGGCCTGGCGCGCAATACGTTGCATGAGTGTTTGTAACTCATCGAGCACGGCCAGTGCGTCTTCGGCCCGATCGAAAAAGCCGGCGTCCCAGTAAAACTTCAATTGTTGCAGCGTACTCACCAGCGTTTCTTCGGTCCAAATTTCGGTGGTGTGTATGGCCGAAAAGCGGTCGTACAGCGATTCGAACAGACTGAAATCGGTAACGTGGGCTTCGGAAAATTTGCTTTGCTCCACGTCGGGCATGTTGAGTATCGATTTTCTCCAGTAAAACAGCTTAAAGGCGGTGAGTTTGGGGAAGCCAAAATGGTAAAACACGGGTATATCCTCGGCGGCATAATATATATGTGCGTCGCTCTGCTTGCTGATCCATTTGAGTTGCTCGCCCAATTGGACGAAGTAAGCCTGAAAGCGCTCCAGCGATTCGTCGAGTTGGTTGAATTGAAAAGTAACCACATCGGGAATCTCGTTGTTGAGGGCCTCCAGTGGTATGCTGTAGTGGAAACAAATACTCACGGCTTCGTCGAGCGTAAAGGGTGTTTCTGAACGCAATCGCCGGTAAACCCCATCGTTGCTGAGCTCTAACAACTCAGAAAGGTCGCGGGCTAAGTTCACCTGCGCCGGTACCAGGGCTTTAAGGAGGTTTACAAACCGCTGTTGTTGTGGTAAGGCGTTTTTTGGCATTTATCAGTAATTGATTGTTTGTTGATTTGCGAATATAAGTAAGAACATGGAACTGAAGATTGAATTTCCGTAAATGTATCAAATTTAGAACTGCTTTATCGCCACATCATGCATAAATCATGGTTGGTTTGAAATGCGCTTACGGTATTCCGTAATTCAAGGCTTGGTGTTCGCTGCACCTTTGTCTCATCAGAAACAACTCAAAACACGAAACCATGAAAACCCTAATTCAATTTTGTCTTTCTTTTTTGCTGATCACTTTTCAAAACAGCTTGTTCGCACAATCCAATAAACCATTGCTCGCAGTGGCCGACATCGATATCAACGAAATCATGCCGAATGGTTTGAACTACAGTTACCCCGACCTGGTGATGATGGAAATGCTGAAGATTCAGCAATACGAATTGCTCGACCGCTACGACATGAATTATTTGGCCAAGAAGGAGAAAATTGAAATCGCCGGCTGTTTTTCCCGCATCTGTTTGGTCGATATTGGAAAGGCCCTTCAGGTACAAAAGGTGCTCACTGGTAGCATTTTAACGGTAGGCGATAATCTGGTGATTACCTTTCGCTTACTGGATGTAGCCAGCGGAAACATCGAGAAAACACACAGTGTCGAATACCTGAAGCTGCCCACCGAGCTCAAAATGATGGTCCGCATCACCTTACAGGAAATGTTCGGTCAGCCCATCGACGAGGAACAAAAGAAAAAGCTCACCATGCGTAACGATTACGATGGCTCAGCGAACAATCCCTACAAACTCCGCCTTCGTTCCGATGGTCCACGCATGGGCTTTACCTATTTCAGTGGTGAGATTGCCGGACGTTTGGCCGAATCGCGCAGCCTGGGTGGTTATGAAGCACAACCCCTGATGTTCCAGTTTGGATACCAGTTCGAGAAACAATATTTGAATGAAGGGAATTTTCAGGCCCTGTTTGAGTTCATTCCGATGATGACCGGACTTGATCAGGGACTATTTATTCCCTCGGTGACCATCATGAACGGTTTACGCAACAACAAGAACGGTTGGGAATTTGCCTTCGGACCCACTTTTTCGGTGGTGCAGGAAGCCAAAGGATTTTATGCTCCGGGCTCTGAGCGTTGGACATTAAGAACACAAGTGGATTCTTTGCCCGATGGTGTGGAGTTAATTTCACGTCTCGACTCGCGCGGAGAGCCTTCGATTCAAACCGGATTTGTGTTTGCGGCCGGTAAGACCTTTAAATCGGGGAAATTAAATATACCACTCAATGTGTATGTAATTCCCAACAATAAAGGACTCCGTTTCGGTGTCTCTGTAGGGTTTAACGCCAAAGACCGTTACGCATACCGTCCATAAATTTCTATTTTCCCATCGAAAGCCCATCGAAAGCCCATTGGTAAATTCCGGTGGGCTTTTTTTGTTAAATGCCTTTTTAATTGAAGTTAATCGTTGCTTTTTCGCTTGGTACATAGTCTAATTGCACACTTCGTGTGGATGAATTTCGGAAGACCCTATTGAAAGGATTTTCCAATGGAGTTTATAGGATTGAATTAAATTGTAGATCTATTTTACTTGAATTTACAAGGGCGAGCCAAGTTTTAATGTAGAATTGATTGCTCGAATTAATGCTGAGGAGATCAACTCGTTTCGCGAATATTTATCTGAATTCGATTTGGCATCAATTGAATTTCGATGTTTATTTAGGGCCTACTGAAAAAGTCAGAAATGCATCAGATGCGAGGCGATAAGGCGAAGCTGTATACGAATACTGCGAGCCGCGGGCAACGAAGCAGATGATGTATTTCTGGCTAACGAAAAATTTTTGATTTTGAAAGATTATCTTTACTGGAATTGAAAAA
>CANHCM010000243.1 GCA_947459155.1 Bacteroidota bacterium
GATCCGTTGAGCGTTGCATTCTGCTCGCGGATGTCGTAAAGATTGGTGACCTCCCAAATTCGAATGGAAGAATTGGCATTGCCAAGCGAATACTCAATAACGGCGCCCGGGTTCGTCAAATCGCGATTTCTGAAATCCATCCACGAACCATCCATGATGAGATTTCGCTTGAAGTTGAAGGTTAAGTAATCAATCCACCCGATGGAATTGCTGGAAGGCTTTGCGACCGAAACATTGATGGAAGAACTCGAGGAATTAAAATTGAAAAGGCTTTCGTTTTCAGTCACATACGGCGACAGATAATTCAAATCGGAAGCATTCACCGGCTGGTTAAAAACTTGTCCATTCACCGAAACCGAGAAACTAGATGCAGAACTGCCCCGGTTTGCCAGTCGACTGGCCAGTTTATGTGGGCCAGCCGTGAGGTTCGACATGGTTAAGGTAAAACTATGTGAATTGACGACTTCCATCCGGTTTCCGAACCAACGTCGGCCTGAGGCCAGGAAATTCTCCTCATCGTTTTCTATGAAGGCATAATCGTCGAAGGTTGAGGCTGTAACAGTGGCCGGTAAATCAGACTGGGCCTGAGCTGAAATGCGTTTTCCGGGACCTTTATCGGCAGTGATGAAATACCAGGCCGTGTCGGAGTAAATGTTGCGCTGTTGACGGAAAAGTTCGCGTGTGGCGTCGTAAGTCCAGGTGGTTGGCCCCTGCGCGTAAAAGAGAATGTAATCACCTTCATCGAAGGAATTGTCTGATTCACCGGAAACTACAATCGCGTTTTCGATCAGGTCGTCGGGGTAAAAAACATTATTTCGCTCGGGCAGCATCGCGCCGCCATTTCCGTAAACTCTCAGGTTTTTTGGGTTAATACTTACGTTCATACCCATAGCAGCAAGCATAGCGCGGGGTATTTGGTAAACTCCAGAAGAGGTTACGCCCACTTTCACAAACGAACCACTGGCCAACACCGATTCGGTGGTAGATGATGATCTGCTTTTTCGCAAAGCCGCGTTATTTGTCGGCTGCCAACGAACCGCAAGCTCGAAGCTAATTAGTTTTTCAAGCGTTCCCTGGTTATTTCTGAGGGGTAAAAGATGTACTTCCAATTGCGGTTTTCCGCGCTCATATATTATATGTGTACGCACAAGCGGTGCTGCCCCAATACTTATTCCCTTCAATAGCTCAGCTTCCGCTGCCGAGAGTGGCAACCATTGTGTTTTTTCAAAGGTGTAACTGGGGCTATCGCCGGATGACTTTACGGGAACAGTTTCGCTAAACCAAGGTGCCTTCGACGGTTCTTCCAAATAAACAGCACCCTCGAAATGAGGTAATTTAAGCTTGTTGTACTTAGAAATGCTAATTTCCTTGGGAGCTGTCCAGCGCAGTGTTTTGCTCATGGTATGCGATTGCGCATTGAGCATAAGTTGCTGAATAGCAAAAAGAAGCGTTATGTACAGAATTCTGTTTTTCATTCCGTGTGCGAAAGGGTTAAAGATAGAACGTAATTTGTTTGTTTTGTGTTCAGGTTGGTATAACATGCCAACAAGAGCAATCTTTTTGGGAAAAACAATTTAAGTAAAGGTGTTTGCGTTTGAATGGGTAGAATTTCTATTACATTTGCTCACGTGGCAAAAAACGAGGTCTATCTTACATTATTGCACCAATTGGTATTTTTACCCAATGAAACACCACATTTGCAGGGAGCGTTAAATTGTATAAATTCGTGTCGATGTTAAAGAGGTTAATTCCATTGCTGATGCTTTGCATTGTGTCGGCAAGTTCACTGAAAGCGCAGGATCCGCAGTTCACGCAGTTCTACGCCAATCCGCTTTATCTGAATCCGGCTTTTGCCGGATCGGTGCGATGTTCCCGATTCGTCCTTAACTATAGGAATCAGTGGCCGGCCATTCCCGGAAACTTCGTGACCTACAGTGCATCGTGGGATCAGCACTTCGACGGCATAAACGGCGGTTTAGGTGTGATTGCAACCAACGACGTGGCCGGAGAAGGGACTCTCATCACCACCAGCGTGAGTGGTATTTACTCTTATCATCTTCCGGTTAACCGCTACTTTTCTATCAAGGCAGGTTTCCAGGCCACATTCACCAACCGCCGCCTCGATTGGACCAAGCTTACCTTTGGCGATCAAATTGACTCTCGCTACGGCTTCATCTACAACACCCAAGAAGTGTTCGGTCCGAACTCCGTTTCTTTCCCTGACTTCAGCGCTGGTATCATCGGCTACTCCGATAAATTCTTTGTAGGCTTTGCTTTCCATCACCTCACACAGCCCGATCAAAGTTTCCTGGTGCCATCCAGCCGCCTGCCATTGAAGATTACCGGGCACACCGGAGCAGTGATTCCACTCGGACGTAAAACACGATTCAACGATCCTGCGAAAATTTCTCCAAATATCCTTTTCCAACAGCAGCAAGACTTCCGCCAGATTAATCTGGGTATGTACTTCCAGAAAAGTCCGTTTGTTGCAGGCTTGTGGTATCGTAACCGCGACGCTTTTATCGCTCTGGTAGGTATTCAGCAAGGCTTATTCAAATTCGGCTACAGCTACGATATAACCGTGAGCCGCTTAACCAACGCAACAGCGGGTGCGCATGAAGTCTCTTTTATCATGCAGCTCGAGTGTAAACCGAAAAAGAAGCGCTTCAGAACAATAAACTGTCCTTCTTTCTAGTTCTCTGTTCAGCTCCAATTCATGAAATTCTTACATCCAAATACTTTGCAGATGGTTGCTAAAACCCATAAGCTGGTGTCGGCCGGTGTGATTGCCATTGCAGCACTCAGCCTTCAATCCTGTGAGAAAGATGCCTCCGGCGCAACCGGTTGGGCATACAACGACCCTAAAAACGGGGGCTATCTTAATGTCGATTACGCCGAACAGGAAACAGGTCCTGGATTGGTGCTTATCGAAGGTGGTACCTTCACTATGGGGCGCACAGAACAGGAGATCCAATACGACTGGGACAACATGCCCCGCCGTGTTACGGTTTCCTCGTTTTACATGGACCAAACCGAAATTACCAACCAGTTCTACCGCGATTACCTCTATTGGCTAAAGCGCGTGTATGACGTAGATTTTCCGGATGTGGCCATCAAAGCGACACCCGATACACTCGTTTGGCGCGATAAACTCGCCTTCAACGAACCCTATGTTGAATACTACCTCCGTCACCCGGCCTATAAGAATTATCCGGTGGTGGGTGTGAGTTGGTTGCAGGCAAACGACTACTGCGCCTGGAGAACCGACCGCGTGAACGAATACATCCTCATTCGTGAGGGCGTTCAGAAAATGGACCCTGTTGGTCAGGTAGCCGACAACCACTTCAACACCGATGCTTACCTCACCGGTCAATATGAAGGTTTGGTGAAAAACGATATCGAGGATCTTGACCCTTCAAAAGGTGATGGTGCTACTCGTAAGGTTAAAATGGAAGATGGTATCCTCCTGCCCCGCTATCGCCTCCCAACAGAAGCCGAGTGGGAATTCGCAGCCCTTGGTTTGATTGGAAATACCGACGAAGAATTGATTACCGAACGTCGCCTCTACCCATGGAACGGTCACATCGTGCGTAATGCCGACGATAGCTTCAAGGGTGAAATGATGGCCAACTTCAAAAGAGGCCGAGGCGATAACATGGGTACTGCCGGCAAACTGAACGATAACGCCGATATCACCGCTGAGGTAAATGCCTACTGGCCAAACGACTATGGTTTGTACAACATGTCTGGCAACGTTTGCGAGTGGGTGATGGACGTTTACCGTCCGCTTTCTCCTGAAGATGTGAGCGACTTCCGTGCTTTCCGTGGTAACGTTTACAAAACCATTGTTCGTAACGATGATGGTACCGTAGCCGATAAAGATTCTTTAGGCCGCGTGAAGTTCCGCAATGTAACTGAAGCCGAAAGCGAAGGCCGCCGCAACTACCGCAAAGCCGATAACATCAACTTCCTCGATGGCGATCAGGAATCCTCTACTTCTTATGGAGCTGGTGGAGACGAAGAAGGTGCCGAAGCCGGTAGCGAAGAAGCCGCTTTGATGTACGATTTCGGTGCAACCTCAATGATTAACAACCGCTCACGCGTTTACAAAGGCGGTTCTTGGAAAGATCGTGCATACTACCTTTCACCAGGAGCGCGCCGCTACCTCGACGAACGCTTATCGACCGACTACATCGGCTTCCGTTGCGCAATGACCCGCGTAGGTAGTCCGGTAGGTTTGGGTAAAGGGAAAAAATAATTAAGGCTTTGTGCTGAAGCAAGCCCGTAATGTGTATCATTACGGGCTTGTTTTTTTTATGGAATATATCA
>CANHCM010000244.1 GCA_947459155.1 Bacteroidota bacterium
CTATTCGCCCGACTGCTGCTGATCATTCAGCTCCGCAATCAACGTTTCTAACTGCTTTAAATACTGGCCGTAGAGGTATTGAATGGCCCATTTCATAAACCACCAGGAGGCGGCGATCAAAATCAGGCTAAAGCCAACAACAGCCACCGAAGCCAATAAGTTGGGCTCGCCTTTCGGCAATAAAGGTTCGCTGGGGTCTCCCGCTGCATTGTAGCCCAACAGCCCACCAATGATAAGCCCCGCGGGAAAGAGAATCACCATACTGAGCTGATAGTACTTCACAAACAAGCTCAGCGTCGCATAGAGCGATTCCAGCCAGTGTCTGAGATCCTGATCGGTAGAGGCGCGCAGCGATTTTAGCTTGATGCCGATGGGCCGGTACAGTAAAAACTGGGCAACCAACATAAAGAGCAGAAAGATTCCCAGGCCACGAAGAATTGTTGAGTCGGGCGTGAGCAGGGCGGCAATGCCAAGAATCAGAATGAGAACCGCTCCGAATAGCAATTCCATTTTCAGGTTTCGGATTACTTTGTCGAGCGCCGAATCTCCTTTTTTTCTCAAGATGGCCCTCAACTCCTGCTCACTATGGCCGGCCACCGGCTGTCGATTCAGCAGCGATTTAAATTCGTCTAAGTCCATAGTGTTTATTCTTGAATACGTTCGCGAAGTTGTTTTCGGATTCTGTTCATTTTTACGCCCACATAGTTTTCTGTAATCCCCATGATTTCTCCGATTTGCTTGTAGTCGAGGTCGTCGAGATAGAGCGCCACAATGGCCTTGTCGATTTCGTTCAGCGTTGCGATGGCTTTGTACAAGGCTTCGAAGCGCTCTTTCTCGCTTTCACTCATTTGTGCCGGCAAGTCAAAACCAAGGTCGAGACTCAGCATGGGCGGTCGTTTAGCATGCTTGCGGAACCGGCCAACTGCGGTATTTACAGCCACCCGGTAAAGCCAGGTGCTGAAGGCCGCTTCGGCTCTAAATCGGTCAACAGAACTCCAGGCCTGGAGCAGGATTTCCTGATACAAATCCTCCCGCTCCACAGCGTCGTTGCAATACAACAAACACACTTTGTGTAAGATGCCGTTGTGTTTGCGAACCAAGGCGATGAATTCCTGCTCTTTCAGATTACAAAGGTTTAACGGTGTAACCTTGCTTACGCAATAAAGCAATAACGCCCTGCTCTCCGGGTAAATGTCCGGCTCCTACCGCAAAAAGGCTTGGCTTCGATTGCATGGCTTTTTCTATCACAGCAATCCACTCCTGATTGCGTTTTACCAAAAGGATATCGTTGTACTTGTCTAACCCATAGGCCGGGTCCGCCATGATTTTGTACAGGCCATTGAGGTCGGCCTTGCGGTAAACCTCAATCATTTCCTGGGTTTCTTTGGCAAACCGGTTTCCGCTGGTAACATATTCGTAGAGTAAATCAGCTTGAACAGCGTAGGGAATTTGGTCGAAAACCTCCATTTGGCGAGCTACGGTTTCTAAACCAATAACCTCCTTTTTCTGCTCGAGGGCTTTTTTGGCCAGTTCGCCTTCCGGCGAGGATGGATTACAGCCTAACACGCCGGGGTACAGCATTGAGGCCAACAACAGCGGTTTCATTCCGGCCACCAGTTTGAGCGGAATTCCACTCATTTTGGTAAACTGGCTGTCGAGCTGTGCAAACTTCCTTTCGCTGATCAGCTTATCGATGGTTTTCCCATCTTTCATGCCCATCTGCGCTTGCATTTGAGCCATCATTTGAGGGTCATCAAAATCCAACTCCAAAAACACCTGCTCACAACGGTCAACCACGGCAAGAGCAGGCTTGGCAATTTCCATCTCGGTTGGACAAAGCAAGTGGAATGTTCCGAACAAATATGAGGGCTTACTTAAGCCTTTTCCGCTCACCTCCCACAAAAGGCTGCCGCTGTCTTGCCCTTGCGCTGAAAGGCTTGTAAACATTGACAAAACGGCAAAAACAAAGCAATGAATCTTATACATGATTGTTGATTTTTGATGCGTTAGTGCAAGCTCAACAATTAATCTTACACCGAAAACGTTTTTCGCGTTTAAAACCTCAATTCGATAGGCTAAAAATCGGGGATTGATCGACAATTTTTCAAGCAGTGACCTGTATTAAGCCCCGGCGCTGAGAATATTCTTTACCTTCGTGCTCTTGCCCATGAAGCCATCCTTCGACCAGATTTACATGCAGCTCGCGAGTAATCTTGCCCTGCGGTCGCACTGTGTTAAACAAAAAGTAGGTGCTGTTTTAGCCAAAGACACCCGCATCGTTTCGCTGGGCTACAATGGCCCCCCGGCCGGAACCCACAATTGCGATGAGGAATGGCCCGAAACAGGCTGTGCCCGCGACCGCAAAGGAAGCTGTTATCTGGCCTTGCACGCGGAGGCCAATGCCATCCTCTATGCGGTGAAGAATAAAGTCGATTTGCAAGGCACAACCTTGTACGTTACTCTCTCGCCTTGCCTGGCATGCGCGCGGATTATCTACTCGGTTGGCATTCGCGAAGTATTTTACCTGAACAGCTATGCGCAATACAAAGGCATCGACGTTGATGAAGGAGTGGAGTTTCTTCGGAAATTCGGCGTGAAGGTGGAACAATACACTGCCGAAGCTCTTCCACAAACGCTTTAAAACAACACAAGCCCTGCTGCGTTTATCCCCGATATGCAAACCAACAATTTCCGAAAAATATTAAGTCCGCTCTATATCGGCCTGGCAGCAGCCATTGGAATCGCCATTGGCGCCTTCCTGCCGGGCAACAGTGGAGGGAAAATGGGCGGCGACAGAAGCATCGCCAGGTCGGGGAAAATGCAGGACGTGCTGCAATACATCCTCAACGAATACGTCGATACACTCGACCCTAAAACCTTGCAGGATGATGCCATCAACGCCCTGCTCAGCAGCCTCGACCCGCATTCAAGCTATATTCCGGCCACCGAACTTGAGCAAATGACCGAACAGCTCGAAGGCAATTTCGACGGTATTGGCGTGGAATTCAACATTCAGCGAGATACCATCATGGTTGTTGCCGCCATCGTTGGAGGTCCATCAGAATCGCTCGGCATTCAAAGCGGCGACCGGATTGTGCAAATTGATGGGAAACCTGCAGCCGGCGTGAAGATCACCAACGAGGATGTGATGAAGAAGCTCCGTGGAAAAAGCGGAACCAAAGTGAAAGTGGGCATCTTCCGCCCCGGGCAAAAAGGCATTCGGCAAGTAACCATCACGCGGGGCAAAATTCCCATCCACAGTGTAGATGCTGCGGTAATGCTCGACAATAAAACCGGGTTCATCAAAATTTCGCGCTTTGCAGCCAACACCTTCGAAGAGTACCAGCAGGCCTTCTCTTCGCTTCGTATGAAGGGCATGCAGCGCCTGGTGCTCGACCTGCGCGACAATCCGGGTGGTTACCTGAATGCCGCGGTAGATTTGGCCGATGAATTCCTGGCTAAAGGACAGAAAATCGTGTATACCGAAGGTAAGGCCCGCAAGCGGGAAGACTACAACGCCACCGGCCGTGGAAGCTTCGAAACAGGCGACCTTGTGGTGCTCATCGATGAAGGCTCTGCCTCGGCTTCCGAAATTGTTTCGGGTGCTGTGCAAGACAACGACCGTGGCTGGGTGGTTGGCCGACGTTCTTTCGGAAAGGGACTCGTTCAGGAGGAAACACGCTTCGACGATGGCTCAGCCATGCGCCTCACCATTGCGCGCTATTACACCCCAAGCGGACGTTGCATCCAGCGGCCATACGTAAAGGGCAGCGACGAAGAGTATTACATGGAGATTGCCGACCGTATGCGTGGCACCGGCAAAGCCAAGTCAGACTCCGGTAAAGCCGACTCCTTACGTTACACCACACTTGCCGGAAGAACCGTGTTTGGCGGAGGAGGCATCGAGCCGGATATTCTCGTAGACCCCGATACAAGCGGGTTCTCTGAATATCTTGCTCAGATCATCTCCAACGGCCTGCTCAGCCGCTTCGCCTTCGAGTATGTGGATGCCCGGCGTGCGGAGCTCAAAGCCACCTATCCTTCGCCTGAGGCTTTCGCAAGGCAGTTTTCAGGGCAGAAGCTTCTGAACGATTTTTATGCGTTTGCCGAACGAAACGGAGTTAAAGCCGACCCTAAGGGCAAAACCATCTCTGCGACACTCATTGCCGGACAACTGCAATCGATGCTTGGCAGGGCATTACACGGCAACAACGGCTATTACCTCAGCCAAAGTCTGCGCGATCCCATGGTGCGCAAAGCCCTCGAACTACTCAACTCCGGTAAGCTGGTAAGCCGCACGCCAATCGGACAAA
>CANHCM010000245.1 GCA_947459155.1 Bacteroidota bacterium
CGAAATGGTGTCGCCATTGCTTTGCAGTTGCAGTGTGGCATTGATGGTGAATTCATCCGTATCGCCTGTCCAGGCCGGGTTTTCACTCAGATTGCCATCTGAGAAATTTTCCTGCACCTGGGCCATTGCACCAAAGGCATTGAGAATACAGATCAGGAGAATAAAAATGCGGCTCCACTGCATGGGTTTCGGGTATAAACGTGAAATTTGCCCTTCCATCCGCCGAACGGCGCAGAAAGGAATGCCAAAATACTGCAAACAATCGAAATTCAAGGTTAAATCATGAACATAGCTGTTGTGGGTGCCACCGGACTGGTGGGTACGAAAATGTTACAGGTGCTCGAAGAACGTAAATTCCCTGTAACACAACTGTTTCCTGTGGCTTCTGAGCGCTCAAAAGGTAAGGTTGTCCGCTTTCGCGGGGATGACCTTCCGGTACTGATGCACGAACAAGCCATCGCCCTGAAGCCACGGTTTGCCTTGTTTTCGGCCGGTGGAGGCACCTCGCTGGAATGGGCGCCGCGTTATGCCGAGGCTGGAATTACCGTCATCGACAACAGTTCTGCCTGGCGGATGCACCCCGAAATTCCGCTTGTTGTACCCGAAGTGAATGCCTCAGTGCTCAACGCCGACCACCGCATCATTGCCAATCCGAACTGCTCAACCATACAAATGGTTTTGGCCCTCAAGCCTTTAAGTGATCATTATGGTTTGAAGCGCATTGTGGTATCGACCTACCAAAGTGTTACAGGCACAGGTGTTAAAGCCGTTCAGCAACTGCAAAACGAGCGGAATGGCATTCAGGGCGAGATGGCGTACCCTTACCCGATCGATTTAAATGTGATACCACAGGTTGACGTGTTTCTGGAAAATGGGTACACCAAGGAAGAAATGAAAATGGTTAACGAAACACGCAAAATACTAGGGCTTCCAAACCTGAGCGTAACGGCCACTACTGTGCGCATTCCTGTGATGGGCGGTCACTCCGAATCCGTAAACGTGGAACTGCAACGCGATTTCGATATCGACACTGTGCGTCAGCTCCTCTCCGCAATGCCGGGCTTAGTCCTCGCCGACGATCCAACACAGAAAATTTACCCAATGCCACTTACGGCGCACGAACGCGATGAGGTTTTTGTAGGGCGTTTGCGGCGCGACGAAGGTCATCCAAACACCTTAAACATGTGGGTTGTTTCCGACAACTTGCGCAAGGGTGCCGCCACCAACGCTATCCAGATTGCAGAGTACCTGATGAAATCCTTCTAAGCCCGATTGAACCATTTTTCAGGATGGCTGTTTCGGAGTTGTGTTAAGTGCAGAAGACATCGATCGAATTATTGAAATGGCCTGGGAAGACCGCACGCCTTTCGATGCCATTTATGCGCAGTTTGGGCTCCGCGAAGATGACGTGAAGGCCTTGATGAAAAGAGAGCTGCATCCCAACAACTGGCGGAAATGGAGAGCTCGTGTAGCCGGAAGGCATACCAAGCATTCGGCCCTGCGCGACAATTCGGTAAACCGGTTCAAGTGCAGCCGGCAGCGGGGAACAGGGAATCGCATCACCTGAAATTGCGTTGAATTTATACCTTTATCGCCCCAAAATCATCACAAACATGCTTAGTTCCACGAAAGCAGTTCTGGTTATCGGCTCCTCGGGCCAAATTGGAGCTGAACTGGTTAGTCGGTTGCGCGAGATTCATGGCGCCGATCAGGTTGTTGCTTCTGATATTCGCCAAGCCGATCTCGGCGATGGTCCGTTTGAAGTGCTTAATGTGCTCGACAAAAGCGCATTATCGACCGTAGTCAAAAATTATGGGGTGGGTGAAATTTATCTGCTGGCAGCCATGCTTTCTGCGGTAGGCGAGGAGCATCCCCTAAAGGCCTGGGATCTGAACATGAACGGATTGCTCAATGTACTGGAATTGGCCCGTGAAACCGGCATTCGGGTGTACTGGCCGAGTTCGATTGCCGTTTTTGGCAGCAACACACCGAAGGAGAATACTCCCCAGCATACCATTATGGAGCCTTCAACGGTTTATGGTTTCAGCAAATTGGCCGGTGAACGTTGGTGCGAGTATTACCACAAGCGCTACGGAGTGGATGTGCGTTCGTTGCGATACCCCGGCCTCATTGGCTGGAAAACTCCGCCCGGCGGAGGAACCACCGATTACGCGGTACATATCTTCCACGAAGCCATCGAGAAAGGACATTATGCCAGCTTTTTGTCGGCCAACACCCGTTTGCCGATGATGTACATGCCCGACGCCATTGAGGCCACCATTCGCCTGATGCAAGCGCCGTCGGAGCAAATCCGCATTCGCTCCTCTTACAACCTCGCCGGATTTAGTTTTACCCCTGAGGAATTGGCTGCAGCTATTCGCAAACATCAGCCTGAGTTTCGGCTCGATTATGCCATTCAGCCGGTTCGCCAATCAATTGCCGACTCTTGGCCTGCATCCATCGATGATTCAGAGGCGCGCAAGGATTGGAACTGGAAGCCGGAATTCACTTTGGAGTCGATGACTGCCGATATGTGGGTGAATTTGGTCGGTGCGAGAAGCCAATCGGTGTAGGCGAAAACCTGATTTGTTCATCCGCAGCAATAAGGGTAAATTCGCGGGGTTAATTCAGGAGCATGCCTCAACACAATCTATACATTCAAAATACCCTTAGCCGGCAAAAGGAGAAGTTCGAACCCTTACATCCGCCTCATGTAGGCCTTTATGTTTGTGGACCAACAGTGTATGGAGAGGCTCATTTAGGTCATGCCCGGCCTTACGTCACTTTCGATGTGTTGTATAGATACCTTAGCCACCTGGGTTACAAAGTGCGCTATGTGCGTAACATTACCGACGTTGGCCACCTGGAAAACGATGGCGATGAAGGAGAAGATAAAATTGCCAAAAAGGCCCGTTTGGAGCAACTTGAGCCGATGGAAGTTGTGGAACTCTATACCGAGAGCTTCCATGAATCGATGCGGCTGCTGAACAACCATCACCCTGGAATTGAGCCTAGGGCTTCGGGACATATTCCGGAGCAAATTGAGATGATACAGCGCATCATCGACAATGGCTTTGCCTATGTTTCGAATGGTTCGGTGTATTTCGATGTGAGCACGTACGCCCAAAACAACGATTATGGCAAGCTAAGCGGTCGGGTTATTGAAGAACTGATCGCCGGAGCCGGAAATGAGCGTCGTGAGCTGGAAGGGCAGGAGGAGAAGCGCAATCCGGCCGATTTTGCCTTGTGGAAAAAAGCCGACGAGCGCCACATCATGCGTTGGAGCTCGCCCTGGAGCATCGGCTTTCCGGGCTGGCACATCGAGTGCTCGGCCATGAGCCGAAAGTATTTGGGTGAAACCTTTGACATTCACGGTGGTGGAATGGACCTGGTTTTTCCTCACCATGAAAGTGAAATTGCCCAATCGAAAGGCAGTTGCGGACATGCTCCGGTGAAATATTGGATGCACAACAATATGATTACCATCAACGGCCGGAAGATGGGTAAATCGTTGGGCAACTTTATAACCCTCAAAGAGTTTTTCGAAGGGAGCAATGCCTTACTGGAGCAGGCTTACAGCCCGATGACCATTCGGTTTTTTATTCTGCAGGCGCATTACCGCTCTACACTCGACTTCTCGAATGAAGCCTTGAAAGCGGCAGAAAAAGCCTACAAACGCATCTACAACGGACTGCGGTCGCTCCGCAGCTTAGAGCACCCGGGAGAAGCCAGCTCGCCTGATGATCAGTTGAAGGAAAGGGTGCTTTCTGCGATAAACCAGTGCTATGAAGGCTTGAATGACGATTTAAACACTGCGGTTACCATTGCTGCGTTGTTTGAGCTTTTGAAGATCATTAACTCGCTTAAGGGTGGACAAATAGCCTGGGAGAAGCTCGAGCCTGAGGTTTTTGAAAGCCTTAGAAATACGTATGCACTCATGGTTGAGACCATTCTCGGTTTGCGGGAAGAGCGAGGCAAGACTGCGCAGTTTAGCGAGGTACTCATGGACACCATTCTGGAAGCATACCGGAGTGCGAAAGAGAGAAAGGATTATTCACAGGTAGATGCCATTAGAGCGCGCCTGAAGTCGGAAGGCATAGTGGTGAAGGATGCAAAAACCGGAATTTCATGGGATTATGAAGAATAAATTGAAGGCGGCCTTGGCCCTCGCCATTTCAGGCATGTTGTTCTCCTGCGGCGGCGGTGGTGAACAAACTCCAGCAGAAACGCCCAAAACGGAGGCAGTCAAGCGTGTTCCGGCCAACGTTCCTGCATTTAGCTCCGATTCGGC
>CANHCM010000246.1 GCA_947459155.1 Bacteroidota bacterium
ACTGCCGGAATTGGAATTGAGAAGTACGTGTCGGAATTCGAGGCTGCCCACGACGATTACAGCGCCATCATGCTCAAGGCCCTGGCCGATCGCTTGGCCGAAGCCTTTGCCGAGCGCCTGCATCAACGGGTAAGAACCGAGTACTGGGGCTATTCCAACGAGTCGTTGAGCAACCAGGAACTGATCGATGAGCAATACCAGGGCATTCGTCCCGCTCCGGGCTACCCGGCTTGTCCCGACCATACCGAAAAAGGCCTGCTGTTCGAGTTGCTCAAGGCCACCGAAAACACCGGCATCATCCTTACCGAGAGCTACGCCATGTATCCAACCGCGGCCGTAAGCGGCTGGTATTTCGCCCACCCGGAGAGCAAGTATTTTGGCTTGGGTAAAATTCAGCGCGACCAGGTCGAAGCCTACGCCAAACGCAAGAATATGCCTGTAGAAGAAGCCGAACGCTGGCTGAGTCCCGTGCTGGCCTACGAGCCGGAATCGGTTTAAGCGATTACGAGGGAAAGCGCCTTGCCTTGGGTGATGTAGAGTCCTGAGAGGTAATCGGAATTACCTTTTTTTCAGCAGTAGAAACTGCCCGTTCTCGTGTTTCAGTCCATTCAGTCGGCTCAGTGCGATATTGGCGGCTTTGCTGCGCCCAAACACCACATTGGCCTTGGCCAGCCACTCGCTGCTGCTGAGGCAGGGTTCTGGATTGCTGGAAGCAATATAACTCAGGGTTTGTAAGAATAAGGCGGGGCTCATTTGGGCTTCGCCGGCCACCGGGGCCAGTAACTCAGCGCTTGGAGCCGGCGTTTTACCGGAAGCTGTACAGGCCCCGGCGGGCACCTCCGGCAAGGCCGAAGCAAAGGCCTCGCCGAGCGGCCCGGAAGACGAAAGCATTAAGCTATGCGCTACACTGGTGCAGGTTTCGAGCGACGAACGGATGTTCTGCATCGGAAAAAGGCTTTCTGGTTTCAGTGTATCGCCACCTTTCGGAATGATGTACGAAACGCCCAATTCAAAATGTCCTTCGCCCTGCACCCAAAGCAGAATCGACTTCACCTCATTGCGCAGTGTCCATTGCCGTAAGTCGCGGATGAAGAACTGCTCCAGCTCTGCCTTCGTGGGTTGGTTGAGCTCCACAACAGACTGAATGGCATAGGCCGAAAAGGCCTCTTTCAGGGTTGTGCTTACCGAGGTATCGGGCTGCCCATCCACGAAAGCATTGTTTACCACAATGAGCCAGGCATTGCCCATGACTGAGGTGTCGGGCTTTCCTCGCTGGATGCTGAGTTCCTTTTCGGTGGTGTTTCCATGCTCGTCAACCGCTTTGATCGCCAGAGCATTGCCACTGAAGTTTTCGAGGCTGAAGCGGAAAACAGGATTGAGCACCGCATCTGAAAATACCGCCGATTGGCCTTCGGCGGTTACGGAGATGATTTTACTCTCATCTACAATTCGCCCTTCAATCACGGTTGGGTTGGCTGCCGGCAGAAACAAGGTTTGGTTGGAAGCCTCGAAAGGGTAGGTGACCTCAATTTTTGGTGGATGGCTTTCCTGCCGGATAATTGGAATCACCAGCTTTTCGGTGTTTAGGTAAATGTCGGTGGCGCTAATCTGGATTTCTTTGGCTCCGCGAATGTTCACTTTCGTACTGAACTCAGGGTTCAGCGCTTCCTCATCGACGGGTAAACTCAGGGTATTCACCAGCAGCGAGCGCAGCGGACTGGCATCGGTGATGATGCCTTCTAACTTGAGTTCGTCGGTGTGGGCTTTTACCACAATCGACTCGTTCTTTAACAATGGCGCCGTAATTCTGATGGAAGGCTTGTTCTCTTCCTTGTTGGCTTCGTAATACTTTTCGCGGGTAACCGTGAAGGCCTTGGAATATTCGCCATTTCCGGGAGCCAGTTGCATGGCCTTCTTGTAATCGCGCACCGCATCTTTCAGTTTTCCCGCTTTTTCGAGACAAAGTGCACGTCCGGCAAATGCAGCGGCATCTTGTGGGCGCAGGGTGATGACCTGGTTGAAATCGGCCTCAGCCTGTGGAAATTGCCCTAGCTTTACCAGTACTTTTGCTCTTTGTGCATAGGCTTCGGCAAAGCGGCTGTCGAGGGTGATGGCCTGTCCAAAATCCTGAAGCGCCGATTGTAAATCGGTATTTTCGCTCAACGAGATGCCTCTCAAAAGAAACAGGCGGGCATTTCCGGGCACAAACCGGATGGCTTTCGTGAGGCTTTGAATGGCATTGGCATGTTGATGAAGCTCAGCTTCTTTCATGCCCAAACCGGTGTAATAGGGGCCAAGTATCTGTCCATCTTCACGTTTACTTTTCGACATCAAAGCGAGGTCAATGGCTTTCCGGTAAAAATTGGCCGCCACAAGGTCATTGCCCAGACTATCGCTGGCCACCCCTTGGTAATACACAAATCGGTCGTTTTCGTTATCGTAAGCAAAAGCTTGTTGAGCGGTTTGCATCATTCCACTGAAATCGCCCGATTTCCACTGCGCTTCAGCCAGCCATTGCGCGTATTCCGCATTTTTAGGCTTCTTCTTCACCAGGATTTTGTAATACTCGCTCGCCTTGGCGAAATTCTTCCCGCTTTCGTGCGCCGAAGCCAAGGCCATCAACACATCCGGATCTTCGGGCGATAAAGCCAGGGCGGCCTCACCCGCCCGAACGGCATCTTCAGGCTTGTTGAGTTGCTGATTGACTTTACACAGCAGTACCCAGGCTTCGCGGTTGTCTTTTTCCAAAGCAACAGCCTGATTTAAGGCTTCTTCCGCCTTGAAGTACTCCTTGAGTTTGAAAAACTGTTCGGCATCTTTATAGAGCTTTTTTGCCGACTGGGCTTGAAGATCAAGGCTTAAAAAGCACAGCAGAAATAAGCCTGTGAAGCATAGATACAGCTTTTTCATCATTCGAGTTTAGGCAGTGAAAATAAGCAATCTGCAATAGATACCTGGTTGCCGCTGAAAAAGTCGGAAACGCATTGGGAGCTGAGTGATTAGGCGGCGCCATGGTTGTATTTCTGTCTCACCAAATGCATTTGATGTGGAGAAATCATCAGTACCATACACATAAAATACAACACCTAATCGTGTGCATCTACTTCGATTAAGGGTTTTAAACTCTTAAATAGGGCCTGCTTAAAAAGTCGGAAACGCATTGGGAGCTGAGCGATTAGGCGAAGCCATGGATGTATTTCTGACTCACCAAATGCATTTGATGTGGAGAAATCATCAGTACCATACACATAAAATACAACACCTCATCGTGTGCATCTACTTCGATTAAGGGTTTTAAACTCTTAATAATAAATGCATGAAGTGCCGCAATGGAGCCTCAATTTATGCTTCAGCGGTACGCATCACCAAACACATCCAGTCGCCTTCCTGGTGTTGGCTTTCAAGGATAAATCCTTGTTGATGAAAGGCTTCTTTGATTTGTGGAATATCGGTCGACAGGAATCCGCTCAGGTAAATCTTCCCTTTGGGCAGCACCGCCCGGTAGTTGTGGGCATCTTCCATCAAAATGTTGCGGTTGATGTTGGCCAAAATACGGTCGAATGGTCCTTGGTGTTCAAGCAATGAGGCCTCTCCGCAAAGGCACTCCATCTGCACTCCATTTTGCTGGGCATTCTCAAGCGCATTTTCTGCGGCCCAGGGTTCGATATCAATCCCCAGCACAGCTCCCGCTCCCAGTTTGGCCGCCAGAATGCCTAACACGCCTGTGCCGCAACCCATATCGAGTACCTTAAGCCCCGACCAGTTGTCGGCATACATGGCTTTGCAAACCAGCCTTGTCGTAGCGTGGTGTCCGGTGCCGAACGACATGCGGGGCTCGATGACAATTTCTAAACGACCATCGTTCTTCGCAGGGTGAAACGGGGCTCTGATCCAGCAATGCTCATTCACCTCCACCGGCTCAAACTGGGCTTCCCAGGTAGCATTCCAGTTTTGTGGGGCAATATGTTGAATGCGAAAGGCGACATCCGGGGCAAATGCCTGAAATACTTCTTGAACGGCTTCGGCATCATATTCAGCTTCGCGGATGTAGGCCAGTAGTTCGGTACCCTCTTCAACGAAACTCTCGAATCCAACATCCGCCAGAAGGCCTGTGAGTAAGTCGTTTAGGGCCGGCTTTTTACCGGTTTCGGCTCTTAGCTCGATGTAGGATTCTCCTACCATGCGTTCACAATTTTCAGGAAATCGGCAGGTTTCAAAGATGCTCCTCCAATCAGTCCACCATCGATGTGGTTTCGGGCAAACAAGCCTGAGGCATTTTCAG
>CANHCM010000247.1 GCA_947459155.1 Bacteroidota bacterium
CCCATTCCAGTGGCGTTTGAGCTAACCGGCTCACCGTTGAGCGTGAACGATACCGAAGTTGGACGGTTCTTCCAGTTGGTGTAATAACCGTTAATGTTACCCGCAAACTTTTTGCTGCGATAAGAGTAGCCCAGTTCGCCCGAGCGGATCAACTCGTTGTCGACCCTTTGAAAGGGCTGATTGTCGTTTCTGAAAACGAATTGCATCAATGGCGCACGGTTGAGGTAACCCACATTGGCAAAAATGTTCATCTTCTCGGTTAGGTTGTAGTTTACCCCACCTTTCACCGTGAATCCGGTGAGCGATTTCCAATCGCTTTGGTTGGTCTGCAGGCCTGCTGAGTTTCGATCGTATGTGGTGCCTTGGTAATTAATCACATCCGAATAGCCGATCAGCAATGTGGTGTCGCCCACTTCAAGTTCACGCTTTGCAAAATGGTTGTATTGTTTGTAAAAACTGGTTGATGTGCTCACATTTAAGAATGCACTCCAGTTTCCACCTTTATACTCGGCTAAGGCAAAAGCACCGGCCCATCGAATTTTCCGTTCAATATTTTGAATGATAGTATCTCCTTCAAAAACAGGAGTATTCCCGATAATATTCTGGTTGGCAGAACTCACCCATAAATCGGCACCGAGTAAGTCATGCACCCGGCTGAAAACCTGTCCGTTGTAAGTGCGTAAGTCGATACCACCGGAAAAATCCCAACTTGAATTTGGCTCATACCGAAACGTACTCAAGCCCCCGTACCACTGGTGCATGTTGTAGTTTTTGCGGATGAAGTTTGCCGCCCGAAGCTGTCCTTTGTATAAACTATCCGGACCAAAACCTTGGTAAGTATTGAATTCTCCGGAAATGTTACCATCGTAAATCGTCTGTAACGACTGTCTGCCGGTCGAATCAAGCGAAATCGTTGTATTGGGCTGGGTTCCACCTCCAATTCCATACGATGCATACAAGATGTTCGACAAATAGAATTTAGGATTGATATTCACGAAGTGCCTCAACGACACCACAGGCTTGTGAAACTGGTTAATGTTGGTATTGAAGATTTCGATTGGAGCCTCAGGGTTGTTGCGCGTTCTGCGGAGGAAATTCCAACTTGGGTTGTAACGGCGGCCGTATTCTATTTTCCCGGCCGTGTCGATGCCTAACGAAGCTGCATAGCGTTTACTGTAGGAGTACACCGGCAGGTCAATCCGAAAGTCGCGCTGAGCGCTGGTTTGTGGAGCACCAAAAGCAGAAAGCGTAAAAAGATGCTTCCCTACGCTTTTCTCAACCTTCGCATAGTAAAAGAACATCTCCGAATTAAGCTGATCAACCCAGCCCTGGTTGTTACGGTAAGAAATCGCGCCACTGAAACCCCAGCCTTTTTTAAGTCGGCCTGAGTTGAACGACAATATCGTCCTCAAATTCATGTTGTTGCCCAATTCCTGCTTCAAGGTGATTTGCCTTTTTTGTTCCATGCCCGTGGTGAGGATGTTCATCGTACCACCAATCGACGGAATGGCCAGCTTAGATGCCCCAAGCCCGCGTTGTACCTGAACACCGGAGGTGAGATTGTCCAACCCAAACCAGTTGGTCCAGAAAACCCTTCCGTTAAACATGTCGTTCATCGGAATGCCATCAATCAAAACCTGAACGTTTTGCGAGTTAAAGCCCCGAATACTCACACGGGCATCGCCATCGCCACCTCCCTGCTGAGTGGCATACACACCTGGTGTGGTGTTCAAAATCATCGGTAAGTCTTGCGAGCCCAACTGCTCCTGAATCTTTAGTGGTTCAATGTTACTAAAGGCAACGGGGGTTTCGCGGGCGATGGCAATGTCGGAAACCACTTCAACTTCGTTCAATACATTGCTTTCCAGACTAAAGTCGATGGTTAAACCGCCAGCTTTTACCTCAATGTTCTTCGAAACCGTTTTGTATCCAACCGCCGAAGCCGCCAGGGTGTAGCTTCCTTCCTTCAGGTTAATGCTGTAATTCCCATCAAGATCTGCGGTTGCTCCTTTCCCGGGAGCGTAAATAACCGTGGCTCCAACAAGGGGTTCTCCCGATTGTTTGTCGGTGATTTTCCCTTTAACGGTTTGCTGGGCCGACAGTAGCGTTGTCACACTCAGGAACAGGATACTGAGTATCTGCGTCAGTTTGGTTTTCATCGGTAAACTCTATGTCCTTTAGACAAAGAGCCCCACTTCCGGGTAGAAGCGGGGTCTTTGGTTAAGCATCGTTTGTATGTGATCAGGAAATTAATGCTGCACGATGGCCTTTTTGATGGTCTGAAGTCCGGATTCAAACTTCAGGTGCACCAGATAAGTACCGGCGGGTAAGAGGGCAGTTTCAATTTTTACTTCTTGCACTGGCGTGGATGGCTTTGATTCTATCATCAGTTGTCCCGTTACGGAGTAGATGGCTACAGACTCCATTCGTAGCGCCGAACGCACTTGTACGAAATCATTGGAAGGATTTGGGAATACTTGCGACTTCTCGGCACTTTCTACATCGTTAATTCCAACGATATTGCACACACAAGAGTGAAAGCCAAGTGAGTCAAACGTGTTTTCCGGGAGTGAATCCCACTGAACTGAAGGATTGAATGATTCCGGGGCTGGATTGGCGCTATCCCCAACTGCAACATTCGGCTTGCGAACCAAAGTTTGGTCCTGAGTCCAATACTGCATAAAATAAGGACCTTGAACGCTGCTGTCGTAACCGGCTGGCATCGATGAAAAAGGCGGGAGGGCTGTCCACGCTCCGGTTGGACTGCTTGTGCCCTGGCTATTCACGGGTCTTTCACCAATACAACCGAAAATATCGATTTTTACCCATGCACCATCCACAAGTTTTTCAAGGGCAAGTGCATCATCACCATTGAAACACATAGTTCTGATGTTTCCCTGCTCAGTACCACAACCGTTCGAAAAAAGCGTATCGGCTTTTGCAAGCAACAGAGGATCCGCAGGAGCTGCTTGTCCCGTCCCGTTAGGATCGGTAAGGTTAACTACAATTACATAGGCAGCCTTAGGAGCAAGGGTAACATTTCCTGGCAAGGGCTGTGTTTGCACAGGGTCAACGATAATGCTTCCATTATCATAACGAACAAGTCTGTATCCTCCAAGGTTGATTGGGTTGTTGCTCGCATTGTAAATTTCCAAGCCTTTGTTATTCCCGGAACCTTCAACGTATTCCGAAATAAAAAGATCATCGCACTGCGCGTTTGTTTGTAAAGCAAATGCCAACGTAGCGGCAGTCAACAGTAAAAAATTCTTCATAGTCGTTTTTTGAACAGCGGCAAAATTACTGTTTTCTTCTTTGACCCTTGCTTTAACCTTACGTTAAGTTGAGGTTTAACTTAGGGCGCACTTCAGGCTTGTTTTTCCTTCCTATATTTGCCGCCGCAAAACGAAAACGCATGAACAAAGGCCCGATTTCTCAATTCATGGAGACACATTACCTCCATTTCAACGCAGCTGCTATGGTCGATGCCGCCAAAGGCTATGAACAACATCTGCTCGAAGGTGGAAAAATGATGATCACCCTTGCCGGTGCAATGAGTACCGCAGAGTTGGGGAAATCTCTGGCCGAAATGATTCGTCAGGGAAAGGTCGATATCATCTCCTGCACTGGGGCCAACCTCGAAGAAGACATCATGAATCTGGTGGCGCACAGCCATTATAAGCGAGTTCCCAATTACCGCGATTTAAGTCCGCAAGATGAATGGGATTTACTTGAGGATGGCTTCAATCGGGTTACCGACACCTGCATTCCAGAAGAAGAAGCTTTTCGCCGAATTCAAAAGCACATCCACAAACAGTGGAAAACCGCTCAGGAGAAAGGCGAACGTTATTTTCCCCACGAATACATGTACAAAATGCTTCTTTCAGGCGAAATGGAGCAGTACTACGAAATCGATCCGGGTAACTCCTGGATGATAGCCGCCGCTGAGCGAAATTTGCCCATCGTGGTGCCGGGCTGGGAAGACTCTACCATGGGTAACATCTTTGCTTCTTATGTTATTAAAGGCGAGCTCAATGCCTCTACCATGAAGTCGGGAATCGAATACATGGTGTGGCTCTCAGAATGGTATCGGGCAAACTCTGCCGGTAAAGGTGTCGGTTTCTTCCAAATCGGGGGCGGCATAGCCGGAGATTTTCCCATTTGCGTAGTGCCAATGATGTATCAGGATTTGGAATGGCACGACGTTCCTTTCTGGGCGTACTTCTGCCAGATTTCAGACTCCACAACCAGCTACGG
>CANHCM010000248.1 GCA_947459155.1 Bacteroidota bacterium
AACATCAATATCAACAGCCTGTTCAACGTCTTTTCCTTTAGTAGTCGTGTTAGCATACGCTTTCCTCCTATCTCCTTACGGAGCATCGAAAGGCAAGTGACGACAGGGAAGGCCCTCAGCATTACATCTGTAAGATTTTCGGGGAAGCGAGAAATTCAAAATACAGATAACCCTCATCTACAGAGAGTTAAATAAGTTCCGCGCAGAACTTCAACGCACAGAAACACGGGAATTCAGCAAATTGGTGAATGCCTGACTTGATCTATACCAGTGCGAGCGACACAGCAATATTGCTCATCGACAACCTGAAATAAATGTGCTGAACGAAGTGCTCAAGGAGCCGGAAAAACCGATTTGCCGAAGAAGGAATAAAACTGATTGGAATCTCGCTTAAATAGGCGCGCTTCAGGTCAAAGAAAGCCATCGACCACATTTTATGCTGAGCGCATGAGTCTTGTTTAAAAGGCAAAAACAACAAGAGCGGACGAATCCGCTCTTGTTGGTCAACATAAAACCACAATAAACATGAAAAGGTGGTTTGGGGCTCTCAGTTCCAAACCAGACAAGTATACTCATATTCCAACCAAATTGTTCCGCTTTTCTGAAAATTTAATGTGTAGAATCTACACAATCAATTACAAAAAAATGATTATCAGATTATTGCAGAGTACTGTCTTTTTCAGCCGCAACGTGCTTATACATTTGCCGATCGACCCAGCCCGAGAAGAACTTATTCAGCCAAAACACCAGTTTAGCAGTTCTCGACATGAGCAAATAAGCTTTTCTCTGTTGGATGGCTTTAAAAATCCCTTCGGCTACTTCGGTTGGGGTGAGCGACTTCTGCTCGTCTTTGTGCGAGGCCCCTTGCGACTCACCTTTTGCATCCATCATGGTGTTTCGGATGTTTGTAGCCGTAAAGCCGGGGCGTGCAATCAACACATGGACGCCGGTTTTGAGATTCTCGATGCGAAGCGTTTCCAGAAAACCTTCCAATGCAAACTTCGAGGCTGAATACCCCGAACGCGTGGGCAAACCCTTATAACCTGCCACAGAGGAAATACCCACAACCGAGCCTTTGGTTTTGAGCAAGGCCGGCATAGCGTAATAGGTGCAATACACAGCACCCCAGAAATTCACATCCATTATATGCTTGAGCACCTTTAACTCCACGTCTTTGAACAAAGCTCGCATGGTAACTCCTGCATTATTGATGAGAATATCGATCTGACCAAATGCCTCAAGGGTGCGTTCAACAAGCCGCTTGCAGTCTTCTTCCTTGCAAACATCGGTAATGGTTACCAAAACGCGGTTTCCCTTAGGATCTAAAGCCTGCTTTAAGGCTTCCAGTTTATCTCCCGATCGGGCAGCCAGACTAAGCGCATAGCCTGCTTCATAATACACTTTCGCCAACTCGAGCCCGATGCCCGAAGATGCACCCGTAATTACAACTACATCATGCGGCTTCATCGTTTGTGTATTTTTGGCAAAAATAGCCTTTGATATGGTGTTACGGGAAGTAAACGATAAAAAAACGGAAAATGACTTTTTCGAGCTCCCAAAAGTGATTTACCGGAACGATAAAAATTACATCCCGGCAATTCGGCAAGACGTTGAAAAAGTGTTCGATACAAAGCGAAACAAGCTTTACCGTCTCGGGGCTGAAGCCATTCGTTGGGTGCTCTATGAAAACGAAAAACCCATCGGCCGGGTGGCCGCCTTCATCAATCCCAAAACGGTGCAATCGGGCAAATACAAGGTGGGTGGCATGGGCTTCTTTGAATGCATCAACAACGAAAAAGCCGCCCACACTTTAATGGACAGTGCCAAAAACTGGCTCATGGCCAAAGGCATGGATGGCATGGACGGTCCAATCAATTTTGGCGAACGCGACCAATTCTGGGGCTTGCTGGTTGAGAACTTTACCGCCATGCCGAGTTATGGAATGAACTACAATCCAGACTACTATCAGGCCTTCTTCGAAAACTACGGATTTAAAAACTACTTCGACCAGTTGGTGTTCTGGCGCGATCTGCACCTGCCTGCCCAGGAAATTTTCGTGAAAAAAGCCAATATGATTGCCCTCGATCCGGGCTTCCGTGTGCAGGGAATGCGTGGAGTTCCGCATGAAACAATTGCCCAGTATTTTCTCGAAGTGTACAACTCTGCCTGGGGAGGCTTCGCCGGATTTAAAGCCATGCGCATCGAACAAGCCAGAAACATCATCAAATCGATGAAAGTTATCATGGACCCCGATATTCTCATCTTCGCATTTATGAATGAGAAACCCATCGGATTTTACCTTTCAATACCCGAGCTCAATGAGTTTTTCCGACACGTAAACGGTAACATGAACTGGTGGGGAAAACTGAAATTCTTTTGGAAACTCAAAACCGCCAAACGCCACACCATGCTGGGCATTGTGTTCGGCGTTTCCCGCGACTTCCAAGGCCGTGGTGTAGAAGGTGCAATGATCAAATACTGCGGCGAAGTAGTTGTTCCCATGGGGCGCTATCACGATACCATACTCACCTGGATCGGCGATTTCAACCCCAGAATGCTCAAAGTCATCGAAAACCTGGGCACACAACTTCACCGGAAACTCACCACTTATCGACTCTTTTTCAGAAACGATATACCATTTGAACGCCATCCAATTGTTGGAGGCAAAAAACAAAGCTCTGATAATCAGAATACAGAAGAGACGCCAATAAATTAATTCACTTTTTTTCGATCATTTTTTCGGAGAAAAAGAAATCAGGCTATATTTGCACCCGCTTTCACAAAAAGCACGATTCCGTAGCTCAGCTGGTAGAGCATTACACTTTTAATGTAGTGGCCCTGGGTTCGAATCCCAGCGGAATCACAAACCCTGAAGACCATCTTCAGGGTTTTTTTTTTTACCACTTCCCTATCCGATTTTAATCATAGCTTAATCTAAGCGCAGGCTTTGCATCAGATTAAACCCTATCTTCGGTGTCAATTTTACACCAAGACATTCTATTTGCCTGATGATGAAAACGATTCAATTATTCCTGGCCATTTTCCTATGCAGCCTCGGCCTTCAGGCCCAAATGGTTACCCTTTCTCCAGCAGTCGTGAGCCCGGATATGCCCGCTACACTCATCTTCGATGCCAGCGAAGGAAGCGGTCAGCTCGAAGGTGCTGAGCAGGTATACCTTCACCACGGTATCGTAACCAACAGCCCAACCGGAACAACATGGTCGAACGTGATTGGCAATTGGGGCCAGGACGATGGTGTTGGAGCCATGACTCCCGTACCCGGCCAACCCAACAAATGGCAAATCACCTTCAGCCCATCCATCAGAGAATATTTCAACGCCGACCAGGGAACCAATGTCTTTAGAATTGCCGCCGTATTTCGCAGTGCCGATGGCAGCGTCAAAGCCACCATGCCATCAGGCTCATATCCCTGGGGAAATGTTACCGCCAATGGCGACATATACCTAAACCTCAACGTCCCCAATTACCTCGTTTTTGTCGCTCCAACAGCCCCGGAAACCTTTGTAGGTCCCGGGCAAAACATTAACATTCAAGCCAATGCCTCATCAGCAGCCAGTAACCTCAAAATATGGCTCAACCAGGGCAGCGGGTTTACCGAGGTGAATAGCGTCAACAATGCCTCTTCCATTTCGCACACCTTCAGTCCAAGCCAAACCGTCAATCTCGGCATTCGAATCACCGCAACCATCAACGGCGAAAATGTAGTGTTGGAGAAAAACCATAACGTTCTGCTTACTTCCAACACAGCTGTTGCTCCGCTGCCCGCGGGGATGAGAAAAGGCATCAACTACCACCCTAACGACCAAACCAAAGCAACCCTGGTGCTTGAAGCTCCCGGAAAAAACTTCGTTTATGTGATCGGCGACTTCAACAATTGGACACCCAACGCCAATTACCAAATGAAAAAAACGCCCGATGGCGAACTCTTCTGGCTCGAACTGAACAATCTCACAGCCCAACAACAGTACGTATTTCAGTACTGGGTGGATGGCACCGTGAAAATCGGTGACCCGTATGCCGAACAAATTGCCGACCCCTGGAACGACTCGTTCATCGAAGAATCGGTGTTTCCCAATCTCCCGCCCTACAGCATTCAGGCGAATGGTATTGCGGCCGTGCTGCAAACCGGACAAACATCTTATCAGTGGTCGGCCAATGAGGCCAACTGGCAGCGACCATCGCTGGAGCACCTTGTTATTTACGAACTCCATATCCGCGACTTCAT
>CANHCM010000249.1 GCA_947459155.1 Bacteroidota bacterium
ACCGTTTGTGTGTCTTTCTTGACGTTCGGAAGGGCGCGGGGAAGCTTAGCATTTCCCTAGACTTTTTGTGGTACTTTTTGGTCATGCAAAAAGTGCCGGCAGGGAAGGGAGTCTTGGGTACTGAGTCTTTAGACTGAGTTCACGGTAACAGGGGAGTTTTAGTGAAGTATAGAGCGCAATTACAAATTCGGCTCAACGGAGGAGGCGTATAACGTACTGCGTACAACGTATTGCGTTTGTTCACGTAGAGCTTGGGCTTGCTGTTTCTAAATGGTAACGCTAGGCCCACCATGAGCAGTTAAGCGGAATTTGCAATTCCGCTCAGCTTCGAGAGCTGCACCCCTGCCCTGAACATTTTCTTTTGTTTATTTTATTTTTTTCTGCATTTGTTATTTTTATTTCGTTTTTTATTTTTTGTTCAAAGCGCGCATCATCATTTTTCCACCAACTAAGGCAGCGCCCCAAGCAACTCATCGAGAAAACAAAGCCCACAGAAAACCCAAACCCCGAAGGGGTGACATAATAGTAACCCAAGCACCCTAAAACTCGGCTAAAACCCCGGAGGGGTGACATAATCATAACCCTAAGCCTGAGGAAAAATACCCACCAATGCCTCAAAGCCTCAGCTTACCGCAATGCGCCCGTGATTGGAGCAAGCTGCCGTGCAGCGCGGAAAGCGCGAAATTGGCGCCCTCATAAAAAAGGGTACACCCATCCGTCTATGGCTGTGGCAGCCAAACGGGCGTGCAGCTGGTTTTCCCATGGGCATCGAGCAGCCATACCCACAACAATGGGCCGCCCGAGTGGAGGCTCACCCGGCCTGAGCCATCGGGTAATAAGCCTTGCTGCACAATGCGGCCGCTCGATTCGACAATGCGGTAATGCACAGCCCCGGTAACGCTCGACTGAATCACGAGCTCCCGGTTTTGGCCCATTACACTGATGGGGTTCTTTGTGGCCGGATGTTCCTGACCCACCAGACAGTCGTTCGCGGTAATTCGGGCAGCGAAAAATGCAGCGGCTTGCGTTGAGCGAAGGAATGGCGCATCGTATTGATGTCCGCCCTGCGAAGGATTGAGAATTTGGGTTAAGCAATTGGCGTTGTTGCCGGTAATCTCGGCCTGAACCGTTGGTTTTGCGCTGGGCGGAATTTGCGCGGTATCGAGATAACTCAGCATAGCCTGCGAACCCCAGGACCATGGTCGATGCGGAATACCCACACAACCGGTTGCGGCGGCACAATCGCTAAAGCCCTGCAGCAGCCGGGTGCTGCCAATGGGCACAATTAAATCGTTGGGCTGATGAAAGGTATACAAATCGGGCACTTCGCTATCGCTCAAGGCAAAGAGGTTGCGTAACATGCCGCCAAACATGTTGGCCACGGCTTTTACGCGATAAGGGCCGGCGTTGAGGTTGAGCTCGCCCTCGATGCTGCCTAAATCGGGACGGTTCAGGTTCATCGTCGCAATTTCCTGCGCCCAGGAACTGTTTTGGATGCACGGAGCAAAATAAGCGGCATTGGGCGCCTGAACCGCCGGGAGCGGCTGGCAATCGGCCGGCTTTTCTAAGGGGTCGTCGAGATAAGCTACGCCGAGCGCAATAAAACCACCGGCACTTTCGCCCAGCACGAAGATTTGGCTGGTATCGATCTGGTAGTTCTCGCGGTTGGCCACCAGGTAGCGGAGGGCTCCTTTGGCATCCTGTACGCCCCTGTACCAGGCCCTGATCCACTCGGCAGAATCGGCCGCCAGTGAGCAATTCCAGTTGGGAACGTTGCAATTGAGGTTTTGGGCACTGAGGAAAAATCCAAGCCGGTAATTGATGGCCGCCGCCGCAAATCCGCGTTTGGCGAAGGTTTCGCGCAGGTTTACAATACCGGCGTCGTTTTTACTGCCGGCCACCCAGGCTCCACCGTGAACAATGAGCACCAAGGGGCGGCCACATTCGGGCAGTGGCGCATCGGTAGGCCTCGATAAATCGAGTTGAAGTGTTGTGTTTGTGCCCGCAAAGTTGATGGCCTCGCCGTAAGTAATGTTGGTTTCGGTGCTGATAGAGTAAAGGGTGTCGGTGTAGTTTTGCGCAAAGGCGCAAATACTCGGGCAAAGCAGAGAAGCACTTAAGCATACTACTTTTAGTAACTGGTTAAATGGCTTAACTTTTAACATTTGAAATAAGGTTAATTTCATTACAACCCGAATTGGTTTTAATTAAGCGATTATTTGGGTTGAAATTGGCGATAATAAGTTTAACGGGCAAGTGGATTAATTTTCAGATAAAAAATAAATTAATGTTATTGGTTCTGAATGCAGCGAACAGATAATCCCATTGTTGGGCTGAATATATCCACATTTGCCCGTGCATGGTAGGTTGAAAGTTCAATGTACCATTGACCAACTAACCCCGACAAATCAGACGACCACCAATATGCTCCATATCCATACTGATTGAATGCGCTGGAGTCCTGGCGAAGATCTGCTCCGGTGGCAGAAAATCCGGTCTGATTTCCGGCTCCTGTATTTGGAGGAGTCCAAAATCGATTGCTGATGCTTTTTAATTCACCACCAGCGGTATTTTCCATGGGGTTGTTAATCACATTTGGATCAATGAAAGTGAGCATATTTACCCATTCAATATACGTTGGAACATGCCAACCTGTCGGACAAACATTGCGGCTGTCGGTTGTGGTGTAACCATTATAAAATTTCCCATTGGGGAAGTTTTTAGAGGCATCATTATTTGGATAGCACCAAGCCGGAGATGTTGTTTGAATCCATTGCATGTCAGAATTAACATTGGTAATTAAATCGCCATTTGAGAACCTTGTTGTTCGGAGATTTTCCGCCATCCATTTTCGGTTATTAATTGTTGTGACCGGATAGGTATTACCATCGATATCGATTATGGTTTCGTAGGAAAGATCGTTATTCAACCAGCTCTTTCCGGTGGTAAAACTTTGAATTTCTCCATAACTCAATTCCCCGTTCTGTTCAACAAATGCTGTAAAGTAATATTGCTGCATATCTTTTAGATTGGTTAATCCGGCTATAATTGTGCTGCCTGGGCTGGAATCAATAGCTGAATCATCATCAACTGTTGGATTTCCTGAAGTATTATAACAAAACCCTTTTTTAAAGGATTTATTTGTACTTAAATTCAAGGCGGCGCCGGTTAGCGTAACTGAATTTCCCTTTACTTCTGAACTCCCAATAGTTACAGAAAGGATTTTTTCTTTTATACATCCTTGAAAAAAGAACATTATGGCAGCGCATAAAAATATTCCGGAGAATTTTAAATATTTAGCGATTGGTTTTTTTGAATTGATGCTCATTTAATGCGCGATTTAATTTTGAGTGTTTTGTTTTTATCGTAACAAATCTATTGGTTTGTTTTTGTAGAACAACAGGGGGCTGTCCCTGTTTTTAATTGGAATTAAGGTCAAACATTCATTGTCTGATGGTTTTTAGTTCATGATGTTTGCCACTTAATCCAATAAAAATATGCGGAACCTTCTGGAAGAAGCCATGAGCCATCGCGCGGTGAACCATCCTTACCTACAGCGCCTTGCGAAAGGGGAATTCAAAAATATGCCGGCAGTACTGAAAGATTTTGCCAGCCAATACGGCGCCTACAGTGCCTGGTTTCCGCGATACTTAACCGGCGTGATTTCGAAGCTGGATAATGCAGAGCATCGAACCTTGTTGTTAGACAATCTGGCCGAAGAAACCGGGCATTTGCATGCCGATGACATTGCAGAGCTCCAAAAGCTTGGCATTGCCGAAAGCTGGGTTCAGGGCATTCCTCATCCACAATTGTTTCGTCGCTTTCAGGATGCCATGGGCGTAGACCCCTCGGCGCAGCCCGGCATTGAGGTGCAAATTTGGCGGGAGTCGTTTTTGGGGCTCATACAGCAGGCCAACGCCGCCGAAGCGGTGGGTGCCATTGGGATTGGAACAGAGTCGGTGGTGAAACACATCTACCGCTTTATCATCTATGCCATTCGACAGCACACCGATTTGAGTCTTGAGCAATACGTGTTTTTCCCGCTCCACACCGAAGTTGACGACGAGCATGGGTTAATCCTGCTTAAAATTGCCGAGGAGCTGGCCTCACACGACGCTCACTCGGCCCAAAGTCTGCGAAAAGGAATGCTAAAAGCCTTAAATCTGCGCGCAGCCTATTGGGACGACATGCTGCTGAGGGCTCAAAAGTTATAAAC
>CANHCM010000250.1 GCA_947459155.1 Bacteroidota bacterium
ATGTAAATCGCCCCCTGAATCCGGTTGAGGGTTTGCTCGGCTACAAACGCGTATTTGCGCAAGGTGTCGAGGTTTTCGCCCGACAAGCGTATTTCAATCGGTGCAGCAATGGGCGGACCTTGTTCAAAGTTCTTCACCTCGATGCGGGCATCTTTGATCTCGGCCAGCGAAGCCTTCAGCCGCTCGGCAATCTCCGTTTTTTCGGCGGCGCTGGTGCCTTCCTCCAGTTGCACGAAGAATTGCGCGAAGTCGCTCCGTTCGTTTGGTGGAATCACATTGTAGTAAATGCGCGGATTCCCTTTGCCGACATTGCTGGCGAAGTAGGCGATGGCCGGCTCTTTTTTGAGGATTTCTTCGACCCTGCGCGCAGTGGCATCGGTGGCTTCGAGGCTGGTTTGCAAGGGCGCCACCACATTCACCATGAGCTGAGGCTTTTCTGAGGCCGGGAAGAGGCTGAAGCCAATCACTGGAAATAGCGCCAACGAACCGCCAAAGATGAGGCCGGCGACCACCAGCGAAAGTACCGGGCGGTCGAGGGCCTTGTCGAGCCAGCGGGAATAGGTGCCGCTGATGACTTTTTGCAGGGCCCGCAGAAACACATTTCCGGTGTAGGCTCCGTGGTGCTCCTTGAGCAATCGGCTGCTGAGAAATGGAATGATGGTGAGTGCTACCAGCATCGAGGCCAGCACCGAGGTGATAACGGCCATCGGTAGGCTGCGGATAAAGTCGCCCGCACCTTCGGGGAGAAACAACAAAGGCATGAAGGCAATAATCAGGGTTACCGTACAGCCAACCACCGAAAGCCCAATCTGTCGTGTGCCTTGCAGTACCGCCTGCTTTCGGCTATGGCCTTCGCGCATCCAGCGCTCGATGTTCTCCACCACCACGATACTGTCATCCACCAATAAACCCAGCGCTACTACCAAACCTACGATGCTCAGCTGGTTGAGCGTAAAGCCCAGCACATTGAGCAATACCAGCCCAATGGCCAGCGAAAGGGGTATCGAAATCATCACGATGAGCGCTGCGCGGAAGCCCAAAGGCAACAAGGTGATGGCCACAAGGGCAATGGCAATCAAGAAGTCGATGCCGAGTCCGCTCAGTCGTTTTTCTACCGCTTCGGCCTGGTCGAAATGCTGCACCAAATCGATGTTTTTCGGTAAGCTCCGACTAAACTCAGCCACCACAGGCTTGTAGGTTTCGCGGGTCTTGCTGATGTTTTGCCCTTCCTTTTGTGCCGCGGTAATGAACAGGCACCGATTGCCATTCAAGCGGGTGATGTGCTTGTTCTCTTCCTGATCAAAATGCACGTAGGCAATGTCTTTGAGCTGAATATTTCGCCCTTGCACCGAGAGAATCACCGTTGAAGCGATCTCTTCGATGCTGCCGTAGTTCCCGCTGGTTTTGATGTTGTATGATCTTCCGCCGGCATCGAGACTTCCACCGGGAATGTTGGCCATCTCGCTTTTCAGCGCAGCCATCACCGCGCCCAGCGGAATACGCAATGCGGCCAAACGATCGAGCTGCACATCTAGCCGCACCACCGGATCGGGCAAACCGTGAATTTTAACATCTTTCAGCGAATTCACCTTTTCCAGCTGCTCCTTCAGCCGCTCGGCCTGCACCCGCAAACTGGCATCGGAGGCATTCTCGCTAATCAACGCGATTTGCAGAATATTCACGCCCGACGGGGTAATCCGGTTCACATCTACGCTCAGTACCTCCTCAGGCAGTTCGCTGCGAATGCTGTTCACCTCACGTACCAATTCCTGGTATTTTTCGGTTACGTCGCTTTCGTATTTGTACTCTACGGTGAGGATGGCTACTCCGTCGAGAATCGACGTTTTGATGCGTTTGATGTCTTCCAGCTCATAAATGCGGTTTTCAAGGGGTTTAACCACCAGCTCTTCCATGTCGGCCGGACTGGTTCCGGGGTAGATGACCACCACGGGAAACTGCGGAGCGTTGATTTCCGGGTCTTCGCTGCGGGGCATGTTAAACATCGTGGTGATGCCCAGCGCAACCGTCATGAGGAACATGACCAGCGTAAACTGGTAGTTTTTTACGGCGTATTCTGAGATTTTCATGGCTTGGCTACGCTAAGGATGGGCGATTGATCTTTGAGGTAGGCGCTGCCTGAGGTAATCAGACGCATGCTGGGTTCGAGCCCTTGTACTACTTCGACGCTTCGCGAATTCATCTTGCCCAGCTTTACCGCTTGTTTGCGGGCGGTTTTTCCGTCGGAGGTTACAAATACAAAGGCCTCGTCGCCTTGGGCATCGAACACGTACTCAAAGGGAATTTGGAATTGTGTGCCTTCGGCTGATGGAAATAGCTCCACACGAGCATACAGGCCTTGCGCAGGCTTTACACCCGCAGGAAGGCTCAGGCTGAGGTCGGCAAAATAAGTTCCGGAGTAAGGGTCGGCCGACTCTGCCTTGCGGAGCAATTGGGCCGGGAAGGCCGTTGGGGAAAGGGCCTGACAAAGCACCGAAGCACTGTCGCCGGCTTGGAGGCGGGCCCAGTCGGCATCCGACAAGGACACCTTCACCATCCACGATTTTTCGGTGCCTCCGTTGGTTTGCAGCAACGGCGTACCGGGACCAACTACTTGTCCCGGGTTGGCCATCTTGCGCAGCACATAGCCATTCGAAACTGCACGAATCTCGGCATACTGGCGGTTTACCTGAACCTGGCGCAGCTGCTCGCTGGCGATGTCGAGTCCGGTTTTGGCGTTTTGAAGCTGCTCGCGGGTGGCCACACTGTCGGCAAACAGGCGGCTTGCCCGTTCGTAGTCGCGTTTGGCCTTTTCGAGCCCCAGTTCCGCTTGTTTGAGGCCGGCATTGATCTCGGCAAGGTCGAGCGTAGCCAGCAGTTGGCCTTTGCGCACGGCGTCGCCTTCGTTCACCATCACCGATTGAATAACGCCGCCGATTTTGAATCCGAGGAAGGTTTCATCGTCGGTGGTAAAGCTGCCCGAAGCATTCACAGGCAGGGCAATGGCAGCCCGTTGCAAGGCTATCGTTTCAACGGCAATGGCGTTTGGGGTGGCGTTTTTCTCTGCTTCGGGGGCAGCATCGCCGCAGGCTCCAAGCACCGAAGCCAGCGATATCAGAAGAATCCAGTAGTTTTTCATGGTAAGAAGCGCTTATTTGATGGGGAGTGTTTTTGAGGAGGCCTGACTGCGTTCGAGTTGGGCCAGTGCAATGGCGGTTTGGTGTAGTTGGATGGCAATGTTGAGCTCGGCCTGGGTAGCCTGGTTTTGAGCATCGAGCCACTCAATTTGTGAGTAGATGCCCTCGCGGTAAGCCTTATCGACCACGTTGAAGTAGGCTTTTGCGGCTTCGTGTTGTTGTTTTGCACTGTTGAGGCGGGCGAGCTGGGTGTTTACCGCATCGCGATGGGTTTTTTCTTCCATCGAGAAGGCCTGCTTCGCTTGTTGGTATTGGGTTTCGCGAATTTGTGTCTGGATTTTGGCCTTCTTCATTTGGGTTTGATTGCGGCCAAAGGCAAAGAGCGACATGTCGAGCGTGGCACCCACCATAAAGTAACGGGCCTCGCGGTCGAATTGCAGGTTATCGCTCTGCGAACCGATGTCGGCAAAGCCGTTGAGCTTGGGAACCCAGTAGTTTCGTTGCAGCTTTTCGGCTTCGCGGCTGGCCAGTGTGACTTGTTCCAATTGCAGGAGTTCTTCGCGAAGGGCAAACTGCGGCTCCGGGTTTAGCGATTGAAGCATGGCGCGCAGCTCGGCTTCGTTGGTGGCGCTTTGTGCAATGGGACTTTCGAGGTCGCGGTTGAGCAGAAAGTTGAGGTAGCGCGCGGCCTGCCGCTGTTGTTGAAGCGTTTCCTCGCGTTTGCTCTCGAGGTTGAGCACTTCGCTCCGGCTGCGGAGCACCTGCGCCTGCAAGCCGCTCCCGTTGCGGAGGAGCGATTCGTTCACCTGCACGGCTTTTTGCAGTACGACCAAGGCATTATCGTAAATTTTTACTGCCTCCGAAGCCATTCGGTATTGGTAGTAGGCTTCTTTTACCGTGCGGATGACATCGCGTTGATAACTCAGCCAGTCGTAGCGGGCAATCTCGGTTTTGGCCTGTTCAATTTTTTGGTTTTGAATCAGCCCGTAGCTGAGGATTGGCGCGCTGAGCCGCAGGTGGAGGTCGTAATAGTTCTGCGGGAGGAAATTGATGCGCTGATTTTCG
>CANHCM010000251.1 GCA_947459155.1 Bacteroidota bacterium
AAACTCAGCTCCTGGCGAAGGTTCAGTATTTCGAATCTACCTCCCTTCGCCCTCCGAAGGATTGTAAGGGCGCACAATGAGCCGAAGCGCCCGCTCGTAGGTGAAATAACTCCACATCCAATCGACAAAAACCACCACCCGATTGCGAAGCTCTAGAGATTGGAGCAATTGTTTCTTTGTTGCACACATGTTTTAAACATCAGACTTTCTGTATGGTTGCCAATAAATAATAACTTTGTATGGCGTAGCAGAAATGAAAAACACCTCAATATTGCTTGGCAACCACTTTGATGCTTTCGTGAATAGTCCAATATCCACGGGTCGTTACAAGAATGTTAGCGAAGTAATTAGTGCCGGACTTCGACTTTTAGAAGATGAGGAAAGTAAAATAATTGCTTTAAGATCATCCATTCATAAAGGATTGGGAAATCCAAGAGTGGATGATTTTGATTTTGATGAACATTTAAAATCCCTCAAAAAAAGAAAAATTGGCTACTGTTGTTTTCAGGCAAGCAGCCATAGACGACTTAAACAATATTTGAAATTACACCATTGAGAAGTGGTCTAAAGAGCAAGGGGATCAATATTATGCAAGTTTTAGATTTACCGGTGTACAATACTCTAGGCCAACTGGTGTTGACGAAGAAGGAAAGAGGAAATCAACTTGTACTCGACTTCGCGTCCGAAGGTTTGGCCAAGGGGGTTTACACATTGCATATCAACATACCTGCGGTTGGCTTAAGCGAGTATAAAAAACTAATCTATGCGCGCTAAACTGCTGCTTTGCTTGTGTTTGATGTTCACTTGGGCTGTGGCTCAACGGCAAGCCGATAATTTGATTAATGGTTGGTGTGCCCATTATCCTGATAGTCCGAATTGTTTGCCGCCCTATGCAAACAGTGTTTTTAAATTTAATGACGATGGCTTGGAAGAAATTGTTGAGCCTTTGGATTTAAATTTAGCCGTTTATTACAGTCGTGCAGCATACTCCGATGCCAATGGCAATTTAGCCTTTGCCTCCAATGGTTGGCGTTTGGTCGATCATCAGGGCAATATTGTATCGAACCGTTTGTATTTCGATTGGGTGCCTTGGCCGGGCGACAATCCTGACCCTTCGATGGTACTGAACTCCCTGGGGCCTTTGTTTCTGAACGACCCCGGAAATCCCGATCGGGCCTACTTGTTTTACGGCCAATACATGATCGGTAATTTTGGCCCGGAAGTAGTCAAGGCCGATGTGGTGTTTACCTACGCCTATTTAGACGTTCCGAATCGCGCCCTCATCAGTCAGAATAACATTGTAATGCACGACACCTCCGCCTCGGGCGATATGCAGGCTTGCCGTCATGCCAATGGGCGCGACTGGTGGCTGATTAAGCCGGGTATTTATGAGGACGAATACTTTATTGGATTGCTCAGTCCTACCGGCATCTCCGAAATGCAAAAAATTACCATTCCGGGTATCATTCACCGCGGGCAATTTGAAACCTATTCGTATTTCTCGTTCGATGGCTTGAAATTTCTGCACTTTACCGGTAAACGCCATAAATTCCTGCATGAATACGATTTCGACCGCTGCACCGGCACTTTGAGTAACCCCATTGTGCACGATTTAACCGATTCCATTCCTTGGGGTGATCATAATGCCTGCAATATTAGTCCCGATGGTTCAAAATTCTACATTCGCAGGTCACCTTGGCCAGATTCTGCCTTAGTTGGTGCATTGTTACAATACGACTTAAGCAATGCAAACTGGACGTTCTTGTCTAATACATTTACAGGCTCTCCACAAACTACTCCCAACGGGAAGGAAATACTATTGGGAAGCCGAATTTTTTTAGGCGATACCTCATATCGGACACTCAGCAGAATTCTACAACCTAATTTGCCGGGCCTGCTCTGTAATCTTGTTACGCATACCGATACCCTGCAAAACACCCCCTCGTTTGTTTCCCCCTCCAACTTTGCCAATTTCCGTTTAGGCCCTGTAGATGGCAGTGCCTGCGATACCTTAGGCATAAACAGCACGGAGGCTTTCGAAAAACCTGAAGCCGATGTTTCGGTGTATCCCAATCCGGCCCGCGAGGTGTTAAATGTCCGGCTTCTCAATGCGCCGCTTAAAAACCCTACCGTATATATTTTTAATGCACTGGGTGCTTTAATTTACCAAGGGCCATTGGAGCATGCGTTGCAGACCCTTTCGCTGCGCGATTTAAACATAAGCCCAGGGCTCTATTGGATTAAAATTATCAATGGCAACGACAGTTTTGTGAAGCGTTTTGTGGTGGAATGAGGGCAAATAAAAACTAATCTATGCGCGCTAAACTATTTGTTTGCTTTTGTTTGCTGAACAGTTGGGCTTCAGCTCAACGGCAGTTTTTATCAATTTTCAAATGAGTGCGACGGCCTACCTCCCTTCGCCCTCCGAAGGATTGTAAGGGCGCACAATGAGCCGAAGCGCCCGTTCGTAGGTGAAATAACTCCACATCCAATCGACAAAAACCACCACCCGATTGCGAAAACCGACCAATAGCATCAGGTGAAGAAACATCCACACCAGCCAGGCGAAAAGACCACCAAATGAAAACCCGGGTAAATCAACAACCGCCTTGTTTCGGCCTACGGTGGCCATCGAGCCCTTGTCGCGGTACCGAAAAGGCTGGGCAGGCTTGCCTTTAAGTGCGGCGAATAAGTTGAGTGCGAGATTTCTCCCTTGTTGTACCGCAACGGGAGCCACCATGGGGTGTCCTTTAGGCGCATCCTCACTGTACATTCCGGCAGCATCGCCAATGGCAAAAACGTGCTGCAGGCCCAATACCCGGTGAAAGGCATCTACCTGAAACCGACTGCTTTTGGTGGATTCTTCGGGCAACCCTTTAATCAGCTCGCCTTTAACACCGGCAGCCCAGATGAGGGTATGGGTTGAGAGCCCTTCGCCGTTTGAGAACAAAAGCTCCGGTTTGGAATAGGCCTTCACCGCCGTATTCAGCATCACCTCAACACCCATCTTTTGCAAATAGGCTAAAGCCCGTTCGGACGCTTTGGCCGACATCCCATTGAGCAAGCGGGCCGAGGCCTCTACCAATACCACGCGCATTTCCAGCTTATTAAGCTCGGGATAGTCGTGTGGAAGCACATTGCTTCTGAATTCAGCAAGGGCGCCAGCCGTCTCCACTCCGGTTGGTCCTCCTCCAACCACTACAAAACAGAGGTGACTTCGCCGCCTGTCTTCGTCGTTGCTTCGGCTGGCCTGCTCCATCTCTTCGAGAAGGTCCGACCGCAGATTGAGCGCTTGAGGTATGCTCTTCAAGGGCATGGCGTTTTGCTCAATGGCCGCATTACCAAAATAATTGGTTGTTGAGCCGGTGGCAAGCACGAGTTCGTCGTAAGGCAGGAGACCTTCGCTGGTGTGAATCAGCCGATTTTCGGGCTCAATGCGTTCAACCGAGGCGTGGAGAAAGCGAAAATTAGACTGGTTGCGGAAGATTAGCCTGAACGGGTAGCCAATGGCGTCGGCACCAAGTCCACCCGAAGCCACCTGATACAGCAGCGGTTGAAAGGTGTGGTAATTGTTCCGGTCGATGAGGGTGATGCGGTATGGTGCTTTACGGAGCGCCTTGATAAGCTCGATGCCTCCGAAACCTCCTCCAACTACCACCAGATGGGGCAGCGAATGGGTTTCAGAAGGGTGAAGCTGCATCACGATAAAGAAACCGTTTCCTTGCTTTTTTGTTGCGTTTTAGGCACTTCAAGCTTGATGGCCTGCTTCACCTTTTCGTTGGTTAATGCCAGCTTGAGTACCTCATGCATGTGCTGAACGTAATGGAATCGCATGCCTTTGAGGTAATCCTGATTGATTTCCTCCACATCTTTGCGATTCTCGTGACAAAGTATCACATCGGTAATGTTCGCCCGCCGGGCTGCAAGTATCTTTTCCTTGATGCCTCCCACGGGAAGCACCACGCCCCGTAAGGTAATCTCGCCGGTCATCGCCAGCTTCGACTTCACCTTTTGCTGGGTAAAGAGCGAAGCTAGGGCCGTGAGCATGGCAATACCTGCCGATGGGCCATCTTTGGGTGTTGCGCCTTCGGGCACGTGCACGTGTACATTGTAATGCGCAAAGAGCGCCGAATCGATGCCCAACAACTGTTCGGCGTGCGCCTTGAGGTATTCGAGCGCAAT
>CANHCM010000252.1 GCA_947459155.1 Bacteroidota bacterium
AAACGAAAAGCTTTCAATTTACCGATATGCGCGAACGGGCGCAGCGTGTCAGCCCGGTGGAGCGTAGCGGAGCCGGATGCAAGCGTAGCACGTGACCCGTAGGGGCGCGCCCAAAAAAGGAAATTATGGATGGGAATGATAATCGGCAATGGGCGACCAAGCCTCGTTTCTGGGCCATGGCGCCGTGATCTGAATATCATGCTTACTGATTGGGTGTTGAAATTCGAGCTGATACGCGTGTAAACAAATACTGCGGTCGGGATTTCCTCTTCGGGCTCCATATTTTACATCGCCTCGAATTGGGTGTTTTATAGCGCTTAATTGCACGCGTATTTGGTGATGACGGCCTGTTAATGGCTCAACTTCGAGTAAAGAATAACGATCGCTAAAAAAAAGAACTTTAAATTTCAATTCACACTTTAACAAACCCTCTTTTGGAACCAAAGAGGCCTTCGATCTATTTTGCTCTTCGTTCTTCGATAAATAATGAACAAGTGTACCTTCTGTTTCTTCCACTTTACCTTCAACCAATGCTAAATATTTTTTTCGAATATTTCGTTCCCTGAATAATGCATTCATGCGCGATAAACCTTTGGAAGTGCGCGCAAATAAAACCAAGCCACTAACCGGACGATCGATTCGGTGAATTACACCGATAAATGCATCACCAGGCTTGTTAAATTCAACTTTCAAGTAATGCGCAACCTGCTCACTTAAGGGTTGATCGCCGGTTTTATCGCCTTGAACAATAGCACCTGCAGGCTTATTCACCGCAATTAAATGGTTATCTAAATACAACACATTCATGTCCGAAAGATATTGCAAGACTCAGAACGAAAAACCCGCATTTCAAATTGGTCGGCAATAAATCTTCAAATGCCTTCAATAACGACAAAACCTGATTTACTGGAGAATAGAAATGAGAAGTTTGTGTATTTCGTTCAATTGGAAACTGACGAAACACCGAATGCCACAAAACCTGAAGGTGGAATTTTTATCGCATTTCCTCGTTTGAAAAGCACATAACTGTTGAAATCTTTTCGCCATAACGCGCTTCATCAATCCAAATTACTCCTATATTTATACTCCTCCTTTAAACACCATGTCGACCACCCAAATCCGAGTTGAGAAGCTTTTGCATCGAGGCCGTTGGCGTATTTCGCTGCATTTCGGCTACGATAAAGAGGTGATTGATCAGATTCGGGCGATTGGTGCTTATTGGAGTAAAACGCATTCATGCTGGTATCTGGATTATTCGGCAGAGGCTTTCAAGAGGCTCAAGGCTCTATCGTACGAGCTTATTCTTCCCCAGCAAGTGCAGCCAGAACCCACGGCGGCCGGTACAACATTCCGTGAAAATCCGCCCATACCTGAACACAGGGAATCTCCGTCAGCGCCAATAACCGGCGATCTGCAATCGGAGCATAGGAAAACAACAGTTTCCGAAGGGTTAAAGGACTTGCAACTACTGGATAATATTGGGCGTTACTGGGTTTTCAAGCTGAATTACCGATTTCATATTGTGGACCAGTTGAAGAAGGTGAAAGGCGTATTTTGGAGCAGGCCGCATAAGTGTTACATGGCGCTTCAGCATGAGCAGGTTCGGACGCAGGTGGAGGGCATTTTGGGAAGGCCGGGATTTTTCCCGCCAATTGAGCGCTACGCTCCACCGCAAGCGCATCGGGGCGAAGTACTTATTGACCGTCATCCAATCGATGAGCGTTGTTTGCAGGTCCGAATTCCACCCGATTTTTCGTTCACCGACCGGATTCGACGGCTTTCATTTTGTCGATATAGTCGTGCGGAACAGTGCTACATTTTACCGGCCACCGAGGAATTACTTCACACGCTTAAGTTGATGTTCGAACACGACAAGCTGGAGTGGAAGGTTCGTTTACCGACGGGCTATTTAAAATCGTCGAATGCACCTTCGAGGAAGAAACAGGATTTGACCGGTGGACGCGAACGGTTACTCGTTCAAGTGCCTGAAAATGTAAGGCAATCGTTAGAAGACATGTTAAATCTGATGATTGCCAAAAATTACAGTCCTTCATCAGTTAGAATGTATGGCCAGAGTTTGGTGAGGCTCATGCGGGCGCATCAGTACCGCGATCCATCTGAACTCACTGAAAGAGAGGTCATAAAGTATCTGGCCGAAATGATGCAAAGGGGCTTACAGAGTGCCAGCGGTCATACCATGGTAAACGCGATAAAGTTCTACTATCGTGATGTGTTGAGATTAAGCGGATGGCAGCTGGAGATTCCTCGTCCTAAAAAGGAGCGTAAGTTACCTTCTGTTCTCACGAAGATTGAGTGTTTGCGCATATTTGAGCAGCTTGATAATCCAAAGCATCGATTGTTGTTGTTGATGACATACGGCTCCGGGCTGAGGATTGGCGAGATTGCCACGCTGAAGTGGGGCGACATACTTTTTGAGGAGTACAAGATTCACATCAAGACTGCCAAGGGCCGCAAAGACCGCATGGTGATGTTGCCGGCTATGATAATCGACCAATTGATTCATTATAGAGGTGTTGTAGCCAGATCTGGAGGGGGCGACTATGTTTTTGAAGGTCAGTATTCCGGTGAGCCGTATAGCGTAAGAAGCATTCAGCAGATTATGAAAAAAGGACTTGAGAAGGCGGGTATTGAAAAGCGGGCTACTGTTCATACCTTGAGGCACAGTTTTGCGACTCATTTACTGGAAAGCGGGACTGATATTCGTTACATCCAGAATCTACTGGGGCACAGCAGTATAAAAACGACAACCATTTACACTCACCTGACACAGAAGAAGATGAACAGCATTTCGAGCCCACTTGATCATCCGGACATGCGATCCATCACAACAAAAAACACGAACAAACCTACGGATACAAACTAGTTAGCACCCATGGCTAATTGACAACAGATAAAATATGAGCATTTCCCGTATAGATACCGTAACTATTGAAAGCCTGAAAAGGGATGAAAACAATGTTCAATTCAATAATGATAGCTACTTAATTTCATATCCTGAATTCATAAAATATTTCAATAATCAAAATGAAATTACAAAACACAACTTAATTATTGGAATAAATTTCACATATGGCTGGATGCCAACTATTTTCGATTTTCGCTCAACTGAAATTGATGAGTCACTTAAAATATTAAACCAAGCCAAAATCGGAATAACTCCAACAGAAACAGAATTAAATATACTAAAGAAATGTTTTAATAATTCGCTTGTAGGAACTTCTAAATTATTACATTTCATCAATCCACATAAATTTGCAATCTGGGATAGCAGAGTCTTTCGGTACTTAACTAAAAAAGATCCATATTCAAGTCGCATAGAAAAATGTGATTTATATCTGAAATATCTAAATTTATGTGAAATAATCACAAATGATCCTGATTATCAAACAATACATGAATCAATGATAAGCAAGATAAAATACAATGTAACTCCTTTCAGATCAATAGAATTAATAATGTTTTTCAATGGAAAATAATAAAATCAGTTTTACATACAAAAACAACCCTGTAATTGAAAACTATTGGGAATATTGTGTGATGAAAGAAATTCCGTTCATTGAGATTTCGCCAATTGACGAAAACTATGTGAGTATTTCATATGATCTATTAACATGTTTACAGAATGAGAAACTTGAAGGTGATTTATTGAATGAAATCAGCATAATTTATAAGTCTTACTTTAAATTCTTCAACTTACCGATGAATAGGTTCAAATTAATTGGCAATAGCATCGCTTTGCTGATATCAGTCAAGAAGGAACACCATGAGAAAATAGCATTACAACTTTATGAATTCCTTATTAACTTCTTAAGAGAAAATAAAGTTTCGATTGTAAACTAAGGGAAAAGCCACAGGTGCTAACAACGGCTAGCCAAAATTTGGGCATTTCGATGGTTTGAGAATTTCGATTTCTTTTTAACTTCGTTGTGAAGTGAATGATCTCGTTAACCAATCCCAAACTTCGGCTAAAGCCGCAAAACGTTACCAGCAACCCGATTTTTCCTCTCAGCAAAATTTGATCTAACCAAAACTTGTACATGTTAACTTTATAGTTAACTTTGCGATGTGCAATACTTCGAAAGGAAAATCATATTTCATGGAGACCATTTTATGGAATTCTATCTTGAACAAAAGCCAAACGTTCAAGAAAAGATA
>CANHCM010000253.1 GCA_947459155.1 Bacteroidota bacterium
GTTGTGCCCAGCTTGGTAAAGCGCGAGAAGGTAATTGTACCTGCGGTGATGCCATCATTGAATAACTGAATGGTACGTCCGGAGGCCAAAGTCGTCGAACCGCCATTGAAACCGAAGTAAATACCGCCCGAGGCGGCGTTGTTTAAAAACAAATCGTTGTTGATTTGATTTCCGGTAGATCCACGGCAAATGGATATGGTAAAATTGCCAGTCGTATTGTTATCGAGATACAAAGGACCATTGAAAATGTCGGGCTCCACGTTCCCCATCAAAAGGTTGTTATTCCCATTGTTGTTAATCCGTGTTGTGCCCTGAAAGGTGTTGCCACCATTCCAAATGTTTTGTGTATTGGAAGATTTGTTCACCGTGAGATTACCATTGAAGGTGGTTCTGGCAATCTGGAAGTTGGGGAAAGAAAGGGTTAGATCCCAATTGAAAACAGTGCCTTGCTCGGTTGTGAAAAACGAGGAGCCTGTTGCGCTAATGGAATGAGCCGCAGTACCTTGCTGAACGAAGTTTCGGAAAATGAGCGAGCCGGAAGAAAATCCGCCGGCACCAACGCTTAACTGTTGGCCCGTGGCCAGGGTGGCAGAGCCATCGCCCTGACAAAAACGAATCCCCCCTGCACCCGTACAGTTTACCACAATGTTCGCATTGAAGATGTTTCCGGAAGAAGCATGCGCCGGATAAATTCCACCCGCCCCGGTGTTGGTGTAGGTTACCACTCCGTTATGAATGTCGGGATCGACCGTTGCAAAGCGATACCAGTTGTTGTCACTGTTGGTAACCGTTAGCGTACTGTTAAAGGTGCAATTCCCCAGGCTGGCATCGTTGCCTCCGCCATTTTTCACCACTGTAACCGGTTGGTTAAACACTCCACCGTTAAACAAGCATCTTGCACCGGTGTAAGAAACCGGAACATTGAAAATCGTGCCCGAAAAAGTAGCGGATGTGCTGGTAATCAATAGCGTACCATTGGTTATTTCGCCACCACTGAATACAGCAGTACCATACACCTGAAGTGCAAAGCCGTTCAAGTTGAGTGTTCTCGCCGACATCGTTAAATTGTTAATGCCGGGTAATTCGTCCCAAAGCGGATCGAATGTTCCGCCGGTTGCGTCGATAATCACGTCGTCTGCTACATCTGGTACTCCGGCCGGAGACCAGTTTGCTGCGGTGTTCCAGTCGGATGATACACTACCTATCCAGGTGTAGGTAATCGCCCTGAGGGGCGACACCACACCAAGAAGGAGCATTCCGAACAGGAACACATGAATTGGGTAGATTTTTTTCATGTGAACCTAAAGGTGATTTGTGATGCAACAAAAATGGGGGTAGCCATCCGGGTGCAAACCCTCAGGAAATATTAACTCTTACCGGAGTAAGGTTCAACAATCGGAACCGATATAAAACAAAGCAACTCAGTCCTTCAAGATTCTCATTAGATGAACTTTACAAATCAACATTCTTAAAGTTCCATTGTGAATTCCTGAAAAAAAATGATTTAGCCTCCAATAAATCATGTAAGAAAAGAATGGGATGTTAGATTATGTTACCCGATTTCCCCACAATCCGACATGCTGGGTGAAAGACTTCTGAATGCAGGCCATCCGAAATCCGACAAATGGAGAATAGGAGTGTCGCATTTCATGCGGATTTGAGGCATGCTGCATTTGAAAGTGCCTTACTAAGTCTTTCAATTTCAAAGAGAAAATTGCATCTATGCTATGCGGGTTATTTTCCCTGTGTACTTTTGATACACTTGATGTAATTCGTACGTTAATACACAAAGCAACAATGAACTACCGCAGCAAAGAGGCAGAAGATGAAGGCGAATTGCCTTACTTCAAAGTCATGAAGTGGGCGCTCGTTGTATTGTCACTGTTGGCTTTGCTCATTTTGGTCGACTTCTTCCTTCCGGCCTCATGCAGCGAATTGAAAGTGCACAAAAAGCTTTCTGAAAAGGAAGACACCCGTTTTGGAAATACCGATTACACTTTGAGGGTTTTCACCGATAAGCTCGAGTTTAAAGCCAATGCAGCCTTGTTCGAAGCATTGGAAGAAGGCCAGTTAATTAGCCTTTGCCGCTCTCCCCTATTTCAATCGATCCGAATTGTTAGGTGCACCCATCGCCTAACCAAAGAACCCTTCGAAACAGAACTCATTGCCCCGGTTTATAAGGGTTATGGCTCTTTTCCACTGGCGGTTATCGTGTTGAGCCTTGTGGCCTTCTTTTATAAGAGCGACGATACCGTGGCCTACGGTTCGGGAATTCTGGCCTTGATTGTTGCCGTGTCGTTAATCCTGATCTTCTGATTTAAGCGGTTATCTTTGCGCCATGCAGCCAGCCGCCAAAGTTATCTCATGGCTCTTTCAGCCTTTACTCATGCCCTTGTACGGCACGCTCATCTTCCTCCACCTTCCCTTTTATCACTTTAACCTGCTTCCCGACAAAGTTTACTGGTATATTCTGGTGAGCACCAGCCTTTTCACCTTCGTTATGCCCGTGTTGCTCATTCTGCTGATGCTTAAAATGGGCATTATCCGCGACCTGGAGCTGAGCCATAAGGAAGACCGTCACATGCCTCTGCTCATCACACTCATGCTGCATGGGGCAAATTACTATTTCCTCAATAAAATCAATCTACCCGAATTGTATATGCTGTTTCTCTTGTCGGGACTCGTTTCCCTGCTCATTACAGCGGGGGTAACACGATTTTGGAAAATCAGCATGCACATGACCGGTGTAGGCGGATTGATGGGGGCCTTATTGCTCTGCGCCCTGTTTTGGTCAGTCGATATGCGCATTTACATCGCAGTAGTGGCCATCGTGGCCGGTTTGATTGGTAGTGCAAGGCTTCAACTGAAAGCCCACACACCCGCACAAATTGGTATGGGCTTCATAGCCGGACTCCTTCCTCAACTCCTGGTATTACTCATCGGCTTTTTCCAATAAATAAAGCCCCGTCGTTTGACGAGGCTTCAACGGTGTGGGCCAGGTAGGAATCGAACCTACGACCCGCGGATTATGAGTCCGACGCTCTAACCCCTGAGCTACAGGCCCGCCGTAAGGGCGGCAAATATAATGGCATTACACCGAAACCACAAAAGGCAGTTTGTACTTTTGCAGTATGAAATATCAAGGACATTCGATCGAGGCCATCATTTTTGATTTGGGAGGCGTGATTCTGAACATTGATTATCAAAAGCCGGTTGAGGCCTTTAAAAAGCTGGGCATTCAGGATTTTTCACAGCACTTTGCGCAGCACGGACAAACTTCATTGCTCGACGATTACGAAACGGGTAGAATTAGTAGTGATGACTTCCTCACAGAAATTCAAAAACTCACCGGACCTGAAGTACATCGCCAGCACATTATTGAGGCCTGGAACTCGATTCTTCTGGATCTGCCCGAAGAACGCCTGCATTTACTCGAAGAAGCGGCCGCCAATCATCGGATATTTCTGCTCAGCAACACCAACGATTTGCACATTGAGCAATTCAACTCGTATTTAATTGAAGAGCATCAGATTCCCTCGCTGGAACCCTTTTTCGAAAGCCTTTACCTTTCTTATGAGCTCGGGATGCGGAAACCCGAACCTGAAATCTTCAGGTATGTTCTCGAAGACGCCGGTTTAAATCCAGCAACTACCTTGTTTATCGACGATTCTCGTCAGCACATCGAAAGCGCTCAAAAACTGGGGATTCACGCGCACTGGCTGCCGGCCGGCACACTGGTCGATTTTCTTCCAGCCCTGTTGTAAATCAGGCTTCGTTCCTGAAGCGGGTCACGAACAGGCAATCTCCACCGGCATGGAGCCACGAAATCGCTTGCTGGTGATCCAGCGTTAAAGCGGTGTTGCTCAGCAAGCGTTCCACCACGCCCTCATTTTCAGCTTTAAAAACGGAACAGGTTACATACAACAAATAACCACCCGGTGCCAAGGCCTTCGCGGCAGAAGTGGCAATTTGGAACTGGCGCTCGCTAAACGATTCGAGGCTTTCGGGCTTGAAGAAAAACCGCTGCTCCGGGTTTCGATGCCAGGTACCCGAACCGCTGCAAGGCACGTCGCACACGATAAAATCGGGTTGCTGTTTCTCGTCGATAAACGAAGGCTGCTCACCCGATGCCGCGTCGTAAACCGCCATCCAGGGCGGCGCATA
>CANHCM010000254.1 GCA_947459155.1 Bacteroidota bacterium
CTGAATGTTGGGAATAAATGTAGTGGCCGAACTGTCGTTGGTCGTGTAAATGAATGAACGGTTGGTATTCTCTTCCAAAACGCTCGAAAAACTCATACCCAGCTGCAAGCCTACTCCCCCATATGCATACACTGCACGCTCAACATCGGTGCGAAAAAGATACGCGCCTTCGAGCATAATCGCCCTTTGCCGTCCAAATACAAAATAATCGCGCGATAAACTGCTGTCGGGAGTGCTGAAAATCTTCTGATTAATCGAATAAGCCGCCTCCAAAGTCGACACCTCCTGATAACCCAAACTAAACTGAAGCATTTTTCGGGTGTTAATGGTTTTCTCCGCAGCATTTCCGGGACTAAAACCAGCCGAAGCCCACAAAACCAAGTTTCCCAGCGAGCCTTGCTGAGAATCACTACGCCGATTAAACGAGGCAATGTCACTGGGAATACTTAAGTCGGAACTCGACTTGGCCAACTGCGAAATACTCGAATAATCGGTCAGTTGAGGAGCATAAGCATTGTATCCGCCAGCCAGCTTGAAATGCTGCAAACTCCACTTCTTGATGGGATAAGGGTACTCAATCTGCGCCCGCACCGAAACACAAAACAGCAGAGAAAAACAGAGTAGAGAATGCTTCATGAGTATTGGTTTTGAGAGCAAAATACAAAAACCCGATGAGAAGATATATTCCATTCTTCCCATCGGGCTTTAACAGAGTGTTTGCTTTAAATGAGCTGCCCCGCGCTACGGCGAATAAAGCGGGTTAGCTCTTCGCCCTTCAACAAGTTTTGCGACAACAACGCCAGGTCAGTGGCTTGCTGAATTAAACGAGCCTGCTCCTCTGGATTCCCTTCGGTTAGAATACGGCCCGCCAAAGGGTGATTGGTATTCACCACCAGGTTCAACGACTCGGGCATATCGCGCATAAAGGCGTTAGGACCACCCAAAGCCGACATATCCTTCATTCGCCGCATAAACTCCGGGCGGGTAATGAGTACCGGAAGATCAGTTTCGCTCATCGGCTCTAACTGCACACTAAAGCCCGACTTTCCTTGCTCCTCGACAATCTTTCTCAGTTTGTCCTGCTCTTCCTCGCTCAGCTTCGAAACCACGGGCTCGTCCTTGACAATCAGCTTATCGGGAGTGTCGGCATCTACACGAACAAAACGCGTCTTCTCCCACTTGCTTTCCAACATATTCAGCATATGCGCATCCAACGCCGAATCCATCAATAAAACCTCATACCCACGCTCCGAAGCAGCCTCAATGAAACCGTGCTGATCTTCTTTATTAGAGGCATACAACACAATGAGGTTGCCGTCCTTATCGGTTTGCAATGGCCTGAGCTTCTCCTGAATCTCCTCAGCCGTATGATATACGCCCTTCACATCCTGAAAAAGATTAAACTTAGGCGCTTTCTCCGCGAACTTCTCATCGCTCAGCATACCGTACTGAATGAACAACTTTACATCGTTCCACTTGCTTTGATAATCCTCGCGGTTGTTCTTAAACAACTCCTCCAGCTTATCGGCCACCTTCTTGGTAATGTGACTGCTGATCTTCTTCACATTCGCATCGCTTTGCAAATACGAACGCGAAACATTTAACGGAATATCAGGCGAATCAATTACGCCATGCAACAAGGTGAGGAATTCCGGTACAATACCTTCCACCGAATCGGTCACAAAAACCTGATTGCAGTACAGTTGAATCTTGTTCTTCTGCACCTCAAAGTTTCGCTGCATCTTCGGGAAATAGAGAATTCCCGTAAGATTAAACGGATAATCCACATTCAAATGAATGTGAAACAAAGGCTTCTCAGCAAACGGATAAAGCTCCTCGTAAAACTTCTCATAATCCTCCGCCTGCAGATCCGCCGGCTTGCGAGTCCAGGCCGGTTGGGTATTGTTAATTTGCTTGTCTTCGAAATAAACCGCTACCGGCAAAAACTTGCAATACTTGTTTAAAAGGTTGCTTATGCGCGAAGGCTCCAGAAACTCAGCAGAATCCTCGTGAATATGCAGCACAATGTCGGTTCCCCTTTCTTCACGAACACCCTCTTCTAAGGTAAACTCCGGACTTCCATCGCACTCCCATCGCGCAGCAACAGCATCTGTTTTATACGACCGCGAAAGAATCTCCACCTTGGAAGCCACCATGAATGAAGAATAAAAGCCCAAACCAAAATGTCCTATAATGGCATTGGCCTCGGGCCTGTCCTTATACTTCTCCACAAACTCTTCCGCACCCGAAAATGCAATCTGATTGATATACTTGTCAATCTCTTCGGCTGTCATGCCAATACCGCGGTCCGAAATCGTGAGCGTCTTTTTTTCAGCATCAATGCGAACATCAACCCTCAACTCACCCAACTCGCCAGCAAATTCGCCCGTCGAGCCAAGGGTCTTCAGCTTTTGACTCGCATCTACGGCGTTGCTGACCAATTCGCGAAGGAAGATTTCATGATCAGAATACAGAAACTTCTTGATGATGGGGAAAATATTCTCAGTATGAACGTTGATTTTTCCGGTTTGCATAGGTTTTTCAGTTAAGTATCGCGCCGTTTTCAAGCCTTGTGCCAGCCGGCATTAACTGCCAAATTGGCGCTTAACGAACCGTCAACAGGCGTACTTTATTCAACAGGCCCCACTACCTTTGCAATATGAAAGCATCAGCGAAAAGGGTAATCGCATTAACCGGACATCAAGGAGCGGTCTATACCGTTGCCCAAGGCACCGATGCCGGAAGTTTCATCACAGCCGGCTCCGACCGCCAAATCGCCGAGTGGCAAAGCAATGGCAGCGAAGAAGCAAAGCTTATTGCACGATCGGCCGGAGTGGTTTACAGCCTGCTCGTCCTGCCCAATGAACCGCTGCTGCTTATCGGAAACGACCAGGGCGGAATTCATGTGGTCGATTTCGCGCAAAAAGCCGAAGTCAAATATCTCCTCGCCCATACCAAAGGCGTATTTCACTTGAATTTCGACGCAAAACGAAATCAGGTAATCGCCGCCGGCGCCGACGGAAATCTCACCGTTTGGCAAGCCTCTGTGTTTCAATGCAGCCGCGAACTATGGCTCTGCGATGCGAAAATCCGCCGAACCGCCTTCAACCACGATTACTCACTACTTGCCGTTGCTTGCGGCGATGGACAAATAAAAATACTCGAAGCCGAAACACTCGAGCTCTTACACAGCTTTCAGGCACATACACAAAGCGTTAACACTGTTTCGTTTAGCCCCGATGGCCGCTTCCTGCTCAGCGGTTCTAAAGACGCACACCTTTCTGTTTGGGACGTCGGCAGCTGGACCCTCATCAAAACCATACCCGCACACAATTACGCCATCTACGAAATTGTATGGCACTCTTCCGGACAGTGGTTTGCCACCGGAAGCCGCGATAAAACCCTGAAAATCTGGAGCGCCGATCAATTCGAGGTACTCCTGCGCATCGACAAAGACAAACACCAGGGGCACCTCAATTCTGTAAATAGCCTTCACTGGATTCCCAATACCAACCTCATCGCAAGCGCATCCGACGATCGGGCCGTGATGCTTTGGGAAATCGAGTTTTCAGCCTAAAAACGAAAAATAATTCCCGGCTCGAATCTTAACCGCCCCTTAAACATGGCAATCCGGCTCTAAACTTTGATTTGGGCGCCTGCCTCGCTCAGCATTCCGGTAAGCTTAAACTGTATCGCCGGGCACCGCGTGTTTCGCTGCTACTCCTCAAAACAGAGCCGTCATCGTACTCCCTTTTCGCTCATTCACACTCCGTCTTCCTTTTCGCTCTCACTCCCACACCCACTCTGTTTTGCGGGGTATCCGCTGCACCCGCTGGCGCTAAATTTCAATACCACTGGCTTAATCGCAAAACTCCCAAACCCAAAGGCTACTTTGCAACAATCTGAAACTCGGTTCTGCGATTCAGAGCCTTACCCTTCTCCGTTAAATTAGAAGCCACCGGACGCGAAGAGCCAAAACCCTTGTAACTCAAGCGGTCTGATGCAATTCCATTTAGAATGAGCAAATCGAAAATCACCTTTGCCCTTGCCTCCGATAAACGCTGGTTTTCAGCCGGATTACCCACATTGTCGGTATGTCCCTGTATGGCAATCTTTACCGACTTATTCAATTGTAAAAATCGGGTGAGCTCCTCAATAATCAC
>CANHCM010000255.1 GCA_947459155.1 Bacteroidota bacterium
GGCGCTTTCACGTCCATTTTGCTCAACAGATCATTCACCCGGTCGAAGCTGTTTTTGGCCTTACTCAGGTCGGCATAAATAATGGCCACCCGCGTAGCAGCCTGGGCAACCTTGGTTTGGTAGTTCTCCTTCTTTTGCAAGAGGTTACGCTCGGCCTTTTCCAGTGCGAGGCGTTTTTGTTGTTGGATGGCCGGAGCTTCATATACCGATTGCTCTACTTCGAGTCGGGCTTCTTCGACCGCCGATTTGAGGTTGAGTAGCTCATCGCGCGCATCGCGAAGGGTGATGGCCGTATCTAAGCGTGTTTGCTTGAGTTCCGACTCTTTCTTATCGAGTTCGAGGGCGACTTCCTGAAGCTTGGTCATGAGTGGCGTTTTGTCGAGCGTGGCCACAAAATCGCCGGCTTTTACGCGGGTGCCCTCCGGGATGAGATCCTGAATTTTAATGCCATTCCACAGGCCAGCCTGTTGCATCTCGTTGCCCGGCGCATCGATGTCGGTCTGGGTTTTCGCCTTGATCTCGCCGGTGGTTTGGACGCGGATATTAAAGTCGCCCTGAACGACTGTTGCGGTGAGGACCGTATTGTCATCCCGCTTGCCGGACAATAAAAAGTAAGCTACAACAAGGATGGGTAATACAAAGAGCAGGTGTTTTCGGTTGAGTTTACCGAATTGAGGACTTAGCCTGAGGGCCATAATGGGTATGTTGGTTTGTTTGAAGCGGTGTTGGGACGAAACACGAAGAACGCAAATTTCCGGGATAAGGTATATGGGCGAATTGATTGAATACCGACAATTATCAACAGTGCCATTTAGCATGAATGAAACCCCGTAATTTGCGCCCATGACCGTTGATGCGTTGCTCAAGGAACTTCAGGCGAAGAAATACAAGCCCGTGTATATTTTTCACGGCGATGAGCCCTATTATCCTGAGCAACTGGTAAAATACATGGAAGAGCACATTTTGAGTGCTGATGAGAAGGAGTTCAATTTCAACGTGTTGTATGGCGCCGATGTGAGTCCGGAAGATGTTGTTGTAGCAGCACGCCGTTTTCCGATGATGGCAGAGTATCAGCTCACCATTGTTAAGGAGGCTCAGGCGATGAAAAGGCCTGGCTCGGATGTGTTTCAACGCTTGGTGCCTTATCTGGAAAATCCGAATCCTACGACCATTCTGGTGTTGTTTTTCCGCGGTGAAACCATGCCCAAACGTGCGGCAGCCGCAGCGGCCGAAGCGAAACCCGAAACGGCTCCTTTAGTGGATGCACAAGGCAAGGCCGCTAAACCGGCAAAGAAGCAGAAGAGCTTTGGAGAAGCGGCAAAGGCCCATGTGGTGCTTGAATCGAACCGTTTGAGGGATGATAAAATTCCCGAGTGGGCAAGCCAGTATTTCAGCAAGAAAGGTTATCGCCTCAATGGTCAGGCCGCCTTGCTTCTGGCCGAATCGGTGGGCAATGAGCTGGACAAGGTAGTGAACGAAGCCGACAAGCTCATGCTGAATTTTCCGCCCGGAACCGAATTTCAGGTAAAACACATTGAAGAGTCGGTAGGCGTTTCGAAAGAGTACAGCCTGTTTGAATTGACCAACGCCCTGAGTCGGAAAGATGTGCTGAGGGCCAACAGGATTGCGCATTTCATGGGAAACAATGAGAAGGCCATGCCCATTCAAATGGTGTTGCCCGGATTGCTAACCTATTTTTCGAAGCTGTTGCTGCTGCACTGGGCTAAAAGTTCAGGAAACAAATCGGATTCGGCCTCCTTGCTTGGCTTGTCTCCTTTTATAGCCCGACAATATGAAGCGGCGGCCCGTTTGTATAGTCCGGCCAAGCTGATTAAAATCGTGCACCACATACGCGACACCGACATGAAGAGCAAGGGCTGGAACAACCCGAGTGCCGGCTATGGCGCTTTGATGAAAGAACTGGTTTTTAAAATTTTACATTGATGAATTATTGGTTGGTTAAATCGGAACCCTTTAAATACAGTTGGGACCGTTTTGTGCAGGATGGAAAAACCTTTTGGGATGGCGTTCGGAACTACCAGGCCCGCAACAATTTGATGGCCATGAAAACCGGCGATCTAGTGCTGTTTTACCACAGTAACGAGGGCATGGAAGTGGTGGGCATTGCCCGGGTGATCAAGGAGCATTACCCCGACCCTACAACGGAAGATAAACGCTGGGCCGTTGTGGATTTGGAGCCGGTAGAAGCCCTAAAATCGCCGGTAAGCCTCGAGCGTATAAAATCCGACGAACGCCTTGCGCAGATTGCCCTGATTCGCCAAAGCCGACTGAGCGTGATGCCCTTGAAACAGGAGGAGTTTGATCGAATATTGGAGCTTTCGGAAGGAAATTAAGTATCGACAGAAACTTCTAAATTCATTTTCTCACGCGAAATACGAGTTACCTGATAATGATGATCAGGGAGGAAGCGCAGAGAGGCGGACCTCAACATTCCTTCCTCCAAGCCTGCAAAAGAAAAGAGCCGGTCTTTCGACCGGCTCTACAACCAAAACAATTCAACACTTATCGAATCACCAGCTTACCGCTTTGTGTGCGGCCTGCTGAACGAACGCGGTAGACATACAATCCCGATGCCAGAGTGCTTCCATCGAATACGGTAGTTTTTCCCGACTCGGCCTCAAAGGTCGAAACCACTTGTCCGAGCACATTGAGAATCTCCACCTCGGCTGGCACCGAACTTCCGGTAAACACCTTGAACTGAACTAAACCATAGCTTGGATTGGGGAACACCTCCACACCCAACTGAGGCATGTCGGCCACAGCTAAGAATCGGTCGATGGTGTGGATTTCGGTATTGGTGCGAATAGGCTCGTTAAAGTCGAAGTAGATGTCGCAGAAATTGGCCAGCACCGTACCATCGGGCTGATTAGGATTAGGCGAAATGCTGAAGTTTACAAAACCAATACTGCCGATTGGATCGCTGGTGCTATCGGGCAGCATAATGCCACTGAACACCCAACGCAAAACCCGTGTATCGTTGTCGACCGAAAGTTGATAATTGTGCGATGAGGCATTCATCGTAAACGATTCGAGGTCGAGATCGGTGCTGATGGTGTCGACCAGTACCACGTTTACAGCCGGAGCCGTTCCGGTATTCTGGAAGCGAATCGTGTAGGTGATACGGGTGTTGGGCAATACCGAGCCCTGCTCGCCAATACCGGCTGGCGTTCCGTGTTTGTCGTTCGGATCCCAGCTGCCCACAACCACCTGATGCGTCGTATCGATGTTGTTGCTGGAGTTGGCATCGTTGAGCGGCATCACCAGGACTGTATTGACGATGGGTGTGCCGAGCTGAAGGGTAACGGGAGCCGGAGAATTCCAATAAATATAGCCACACTGCCCCGGCGCAAGGTTGTTAAAATTCCAACTGGCCGTGTTGCTGGCAGCGTTGAAATTGGAAGGCTGCGGGTTGAATACTGAGCCGGAGGAAATGCTTAGGAGCGGATCCCAGTAAAGGGTGAATGTTCCCGACTGGGCGATGGCTCCATTGTTACAGTAGCTCAGGGAGTTCATAACCGGGAAGCCGGGCGTCACAGTGGAAATATTGTAGATGGATGCACTCAGATCCTGCAAATCGGGATCGGCGTACAAACCAAAATCGAGGCTGTCGTAAACCAATCCATCCGCCAGGGTGAGGCTGTAATGGTGTGGTGGAGAGGCCGGCTCGGTCACTACAACTCCCGAAGGCACCTGGTTGAGACTCACAACAACGGCTCCGGTTGCAACGCTCGTAGTGTAATAGCCCTGAGCGTTGGTATAGACCCCAAAACCACCCGAAATGCCAATCCACTTATTGGGTAAGCCGGGCTCGCCTGCGTCTTGAATGCCATTGCCGTTATAATCCTGATAAACCGTTCCGGAGATGACTGCACTCTGTTCGTCGAAGCCAAAATTGAGGTTGCCCTGACCAGCTCCACCGTTGAGTGTGATGCTGTAGTTGCCGGCTCCGGTAGGCAGTGTTTGAACCATGAGTTGGTTCCAGGTCCAGGCATGTACGGTGTACTCTCCATCGAAAACCACGAATGAATAGAAGCCATTGATGTCGGTGATGGCCCACTGGCAGTTTGACGTATCGCCATCCGCACAAATCTGCACATAAGCCTGAGGAATTGGCAGTTCGCCCTGGTCGAAAA
>CANHCM010000256.1 GCA_947459155.1 Bacteroidota bacterium
AAAGTGATAGCCTCTGCCTGAATCCCGAATCGTCTTGATTCTACAGAATCAGCTTCTTAACAACTTAAGGGCAATCCAGCTTAGGCTGGCCACTCCGGTAACCAAGGCCTGCTCGTCGATGTCGAATTGAGGTGTATGAACCCCGGCCGAAAAGCGCCCATCGCCGGAGCGCGTGCCAAGGCGATAAAAACAGGCCGGAAAGCGTTGAGCGAACCAGGCAAAATCTTCGGCCGTCAACCGCAGCGCGAGTTCAGTTACCGAATCCTTTCCCAACAGCTCAATACCGGCATCACGGGCCACTGCGGTAACCGTGGGGTCGTTTTCCAGCACCGGGTAGCCCTTACGAATTTCCACTTCAACCTCAACACCGCACTGTGCTCCGGTTTCACGAGCAATGCGCTCAATGTGCCGATGCGCCTGGTTTCGCCAGTCCTCTTGCATGGTTCGGAAGGTTCCGGAAAGATGAACCTCCGAAGGAATGACATTGGTTGTTCCGCCTGCTTGTATGCTTCCAATCGACAGTACTGTGGGCACTGCAGGTGGAGCCAAACGGCTGCTAACCTGCTGAAGGGCCAATATCAGTTGTGCCGCTGCATAAACGGGATCGCGCAACTGATGTGGCATTGCGGCATGTCCACCCTGACCTTTAACCTTGAAGTAAAGTTCATCGGTGGAGGCCATATACATTCCGGGGCGAAATCCGATTTTCCCGGCTTCGAGCTCAGGAAACACATGAAGGGCTACGATCGCCTGAGGAGCATCGTTTTGAAAAAGTCCGGCTTCGAGCATTTTACCGGCACCTCCGGGAAGTTTCTCTTCTCCGGGCTGAAAAACCAAGCTCAACTTGCCATCCCAGGAGTCTTTCAGCTCATTTAACAGGATTCCTGCACCCAATAAGCATGTACTATGCACATCATGTCCACAAGCATGCATAACACCTTGGTTTTGTGACACATAACTCACCTGACTGAGCTCCTGAATGGGCAAGGCATCCATATCACCCCGAAGTGCAATGTGTTTACCCGCGCTACGGCCTTCAATTTGAGCCAGGATTCCCGTTTCAACCCATCCGGCAGTAAACGGTATATTGTGATCGCGTAATTTTCTCTGAAGGAATTCAGATGTTTCAAACTCTTGAAATGAGAGTTCGGGGTGTGCATGAAGATGTTGGCGTACCTCCTGTAAAAACGGAAATAGTTGTGCTGCGCGGTTTCTAATGGCTTCAATTGAAATCATGCGCGCACTACTTGTTGAAAATCATTTTGAGGGCAATGAGCAAAATTACTACACCGAAAATTCGGCGCATCAGCGATGGATCTAAGGAGAGCGATATTTTAGAACCGAAGTAAGCGCCTGCAATAAAGGTAATGCCGATAATCAGGCTGTAGTTAAAGTTTAGGTTTCCTTGTTTGTAGTAGTTGTAGGCGGCCAAAAAGCCAACAGGCATCAGGAGCATGCCAATACTTACGCCTTGGGCCTGGTGTTGGCTTAGGGAGAGGAAGTACACGAGAGCAGGAACAATTACGATGCCGCCTCCGATTCCGACCATACCGCTGGCAAAACCGGCAAACAGCCCCACCAGGAGGAGAATGATTAAGGTATTGGTATCCATTTTCACAAAGCTTAAGTTTAAAAGTCGTTGGCCAGCGAAAGGTAGAAAACCCCGGGCATTCTTCGGCCATCGAGAATTCCCCAGGCGTAATCGGCACGCACAAAATACCCAAACAGCTTCATTCTCAATCCAGTGCCAAAGCCCCACACAAGCGGTTCTTCCTGATTCTTCAGGGTCACTTTTATAGGTCCGCTTTCGATAATTTTCTGGTTAAAGGTGTTCTCTTCGGAGTAAGGCGAAGGCCCGGTAAATGCCGTGCCGCCATCGACGAAGCCCAGCAACTGCAAAGAGTTCAGAAACTCGTTGCGCAAAGGGTATCGGGCAAAGAAACGAATCAGATTCCAGCGTAATTCAACGTTGCTCACGGCAAAGCTATTTCCGTTTCTGATGTTTTGCATGAATCCTCTCACGGGCGTCGCGAGGGTTTGAAACAGATAATTTTGGGTTGATGGCGACACTGAATTGTCGAAGCGCGGAATGAGCCATCCATCCACGCCGCCGAGGTAAAACAGTACTTTGCCAGGCCCCACCGAGCTGGCACCGGCCAATCGAAGGCCCAGCATTAATTCGCGCGAAAGGAGGCTGTAATGTCGGGCATCAAAACCGATTACCGTGGTTGATCTCTGCCCATTGGCGGGGTCGCGGAAGTGCTCCAATGTGGCTTTTATCCGCTCACCCGACATGAGGTTGGGGCCTTCAGAGAAGTGATTGTCGAACACGATTTCCGCTTTGGCCTGAGTCCAGAAATTTCCTTCGGGCTCGCGGCTGAGGTTGGCCAAATCGGTCGATAGAAACACGGTTTGATCGTGCCGGAGCATTCCCGACAAGTGCAGCCGGAACAATGGACTAAAGGGGCGGGTCCAGCCGTACTGCAGACTATGGAGCAAAGTGCGACTACCGGTTGTGCTGGCCGTTTGAATGCCTTGACGGTGGAACGTGAGGAGGTGATCGTTGCGGTTGCGCAGATGCTGAACACTGATGAGATATTCGTTACCGGTGAGGTTGGAGGCCAAACGGAAACCGCCAACAATGCGATAATCTTCAAATAAATCGGCCAGGCTAATCCTGAACAGACCATTCAAAGCCGGGTTAAAGTAGCCACCTTCGGCGTAAGGCTGGTAGGTTTGATTGAGGAAGCTTCGATCTATCCGAGTGCTTAATCCTTCTGTGTACCAAGCGGTTTCATACATTCTCTGCTTGGTCAATCGGAATGTGTCGGCGACCTCTGGGGTGTTTACCGTTTGAGATCGACTTTGCTGCTGTTGCTCTTTCTCGGGAAAAACGTAGCGTCGCGTCAACAAAATAGTTTCAGGAATGCTGTCTTTCGTTGTTTTGGTTTGAGGCTCCTGTCGAGCTGGAGAAAGCAAGCCGGGCAGGTTTGGCCGGTTAACACCGGATGGCCATACGGCTTCGGCTGAGCGTTTGTAGAGGTTCCAGCAGCCGCGGTTAAAAACCAGCTCCAAAGCACTGCCATCGGGCGCGCAGCTGTGTTGTTCAATCGAACGGGCCGTGTTGGTTAGCGGCTCCGAGCGCAGAAAATACCGGTAATGAATACTCGTATCGATGTAGGCGATGGTGCTGTCGAAAAATCCGGCATAGAGATTTGTCACACCATTGGCATTGCTCAAAAAACGTAAGCTATTGTTTCCAAGCACTTCGGCTGAGCTTTCGTGGATTTCGGGCGTTTGGGTAAGCCTGCGGAGCACTCCACTTTTATCGTACACATTGAGCTGAAACAAATCGTGGTTGGCCTCGGGGAAAAGAGGAACCCTTGTTTTCAGTTTTGGAAAGAGGCTATCGCCCGTTCGATTAGAGCTAAACACAACATGTTCTCCATCGGGCAGCCAACGGGCATGGGCTTCGTCCCAGCGGTCCTGACTGAGGGCCTGCCAAGTATTGGCCATATTGTTATACAGGAAAAGATCGCTTTGGCCGTTCTTCATTCCACACACCAAAAGTGTTTTACCATCGGGCGAAATATCGATGGAGTTCACTTTACTCATGTCGTTGAGAAACTTGGTTTCGCGGGATTTAGTTTCGGGGTTGTAAAAATGGATTCTCAGGCGCCCTTTGTGCTCATCGGTAAATACCAACAAATGTTGTGGATGCCAGGCGAGAACAGGCCAGGTGTAATCGTTCAGTCCACGTAATTTGAATCCGGCGCTATAGATTCGACTTCGGTTTTTCCCGTTGCTGTCGGAAAGGTAAATCCGAACCTTGCCGAATTCGTTTCTCACCCAGGCCATCTTTTGTCCATCGCGACTGATGGCCACCTGCGGGTATGAGTAGTTGCGGCGGGCTTTCCCCTGGATGGCTTTACGTTGCTCGGCTTGAAGTTCTTTTTCGACAGCGAAGTAGTTTTTATCAAGGTAGTTAAGCCATTCCTGAATCAAACCCCGTGTACCCATCGACAATGCGGCTTGCAGTCCGCCATCGGCATTGCGGTGTGCACGGGTGGCCTCGAGAATG
>CANHCM010000257.1 GCA_947459155.1 Bacteroidota bacterium
AAAAAAAAGCCTCCGTGTTGGAGGCTTGTTGTAGCGGGGACGGGAGTTGAACCCGTGACCTCAGGGTTATGAATCCTGCGCTCTAACCATCTGAGCTACCCCGCCGAAATGGGCTGCAAATATACAGGTTTAGCTATATATCGCAATAGTTCGATTAAATTGACATAAGATGCAGATTTTCAGCACAAAACATTTGCAGCATTTTCCAGTCGCCCGATTCCATGTGCCATTCCATTTAGGGTTTCAATTACCTTTGCGGCAAATGCAGCGTTCCAGCTCACTTTTTCTTGGCCTTATCTCCTTGGCGTTGATGGCTTTGGCTTGCTGGGTGGTTTTTATGCCCAAGGCTGATGGCTTTACGGTACTCAACACGATACTTCTTCAATGCCCGATTTCTTTCTGGAAGATATTCACCCACGGTGGTGATGGCCTGATGGTGTGGTTTGCCGCACTGCTTTTATGGTTCGCCCGCCGTCGTCCTGAAGCCCTTTTTCTCGTGTTCGGATGGGCCATCAGCGGAGCGCTTGTTCAGCTTTCTAAAAACTTCATTTTCCCGGATGCCCTTCGCCCGATGGCCTGGTTCGAACTTCAGCACATCAGCCTGAACATTCCTGCAGACTGGATGCCTCACCGAAATTTCAGTTTTCCTTCGGGACATACTGCAACGGCCTTTGTGTTGGGCTTTACGCTCAGCAAATGCAGCAAGCACCTGAGTCTGGCTTTCGTTGCAGTTTTGTTGTCGGTATCACTCGGATTGTCGCGAATTGCCCTGTTTCAACATTTTCCAGAAGATGTGTTGGCCGGGGCCATCTTAGGCCTTGCTTCGCTTTGGCCGGCAGGGCGCATCGTTCGGCAAGTGTTGCGGAAATGGCCTAATCTCCAAACTTCTTCTACCAATTCGTTGGCATGACTACCCTAAATTATCGATTGCTGCTTTTGGCCTTGGGAGCCTTGTTTTTTCTCCCTTTTTTAGGTGCAGCGCCATTGTTCGACTGGGACGAGGTGAACTTTGCGGAGTCGGCCCGCGAAATGCTTGTAACCGGCGATTACTCGAGGGTTCGGGTAAACTTTCAGCCTTTTTGGGAAAAGCCACCACTCTTTATCTGGATGCAAGCCGTCTCGATGGACATGTTCGGGGTGAACGAATACGCGGCCCGATTTCCCAATGCTGTATTTGGTATTCTTAACCTGTTGTTATTGTTCGAGTTGGGCCGGCATCTTCGTTCCGACCGTTTCGGCTTTCTCTGGGCGATGTGCATGTTTGGGGCTTTTTTACCGCATGTTTACTTTAAGTCAGGCATCATCGATCCGGTATTCAACACCTTCATTTTCTTGTCTGTTTGGTGCATTTACAAGGCGGCCCGACAATACGGAAAGCCTCAGGCCCGCAGTATGTCCATCGTCGCCGGCTTGTTTATGGGGCTTGCCGTGCTCACAAAAGGTCCGGTGGGCATTTTACTCCCTGTAATTACCACTGCGGCATTTTGGGTGTTTTCGCGGATGAAGCCTTTGGTGAGTTTGATCAACCTGTTTTTCTGTGCACTTACGGCATTGTTGGTATCGGCCATTTGGTTCGGGCCGGAAACGCTGCGCAACGGAACCTGGTTTTTGGAGGAGTTTATCCGGTATCAGATCCGCCTTTTTTCAACACCCGATGCGGGTCATGCCCAACCATTTTACTATCATTTTGTGGTGGTGCTTCTGGGCTGTTTCCCTATCAGCGTTCCGGCTTTAAGGGTGCTTTTTCGTCCGGCTGAAGCGCGCCTCGAAGATCCCGATTTCAGTTTGTGGATGAAGTGTTTGTTGTGGACGGTATTATTGCTGTTTTCGATAGTAACCACCAAGATTGTTCACTACAGCTCGATGGCTTATTTGCCTTTGGCTGCCCTGGCTGCAATTTCGCTCGAGGAGTTTTTACGGGGTAGGCAAAGCTGGCCTTTCTGGAAATCGCTGGGTTTTCTCCTGGTGGGTTTGATTCCGGGCTTGGCCATGCTGGCATTACCATACATCGGTCGTAATCCGGAGTTGATTATTCCGCTCATCAACGACCCATTTGCGGTGGCCAATCTCACCGCCCCGGTCGATTGGCCACTTTGGTATTATGCGCCGGGAGTGTTGTGGCTCACCGGGGTTTTGCTTACCTGGTGGTATTTCTGGCAACAGCGCCGTGTACAGGCATTAACCGCCATGTTTGCCTTGTTTAGTCTGGCCATAGGCTTATTTCTGGCCACTTTTCCGGCGAAGATTGCCGGTTATACCCAAAATACGGCACTCGAATACTACCGCTCCTTAAAGGCCCAAAACGTTTACATCGAAACCCTGCACTTTAAAAGCTTCGCTCAGTATTTCTACGGTGCCAAGCGCGGCTTTAGCCAGGCAGAAGCAGCACATTGCAAAGATGCTGAAGGAAACTACCATATCGATGTTTTGCGGAAATGGTATTTAGAGGGCGAAATTGATAAACCGGTGTATTTTGTGGTAAAGTCGATACACCTCGACGAGTACATTTACCTGCCCCAGCTCGAACTGGTCCAGAATAAGCATGGATTCGCCTTGTTGAGGCGGCTTCCGAAATGAGATTTCCGGCCTTAAACTAATCGGCTTAGCTGCCTGTATGTAATCAATCTCAACCTATCTTTGCGCGCTTGAATACACCATGATTTACCTTACCCGAAAGGAGCATTTTAACGCAGCTCACAAACTGGCACGTCCCGATTGGTCTGAAGAAAAGAATATCGAAGTGTTTGGGAAATGTGCGAACCACAACTGGCACGGACATAATTTTGAGCTCTATGTTACGGTGAAAGGCACTCCAAATCCCGAAACCGGCTTTGTGATCGACCTCAAAAAGCTCAGCGTGATTATCCGCGAGCACATCGTTGAAGCGCTCGATCATAAAAACCTCAATCTCGACGTGCCCTTCATGCAGGGCGTGATGCCATCCACCGAAAATCTTGCGATTAAAATCTGGGAAATCCTCTCTCCACTTGTCGAAGCAGAAGGCTGCCACATGCATTGCATCAAGCTGTACGAGACCCAAAATAACTTTGTAGAATATTTTGGCTGAGATGACGGGCAAAGACAAGAGTGAGCGATCCTATCAGCGAAGCGACCATTACGCGGAGGAGAATACCAAAGCCTTGAGTTCTGCTTATGCCGAAATCATTAGCCTTACAGGCGAAAATACACAACGCGAAGGCTTACTGAAAACCCCTGAGCGGGCCGCCAAAGCCATGCAGTTTCTCACGCAAGGCTACGATATTAACCCTGCCGACATTCTGCGTTCGGCCATGTTTGCCGAAGACTACAGCCAAATGGTCATCGTCAAGGATATTGAGGTGTATTCGCTGTGCGAGCATCATCTTCTACCATTCTTCGGGAAAGCCCATATTGCCTACATTCCCAATGGTTACATCGTTGGTCTGAGTAAGCTTCCCCGACTAGTTGATGCCTTCGCCCGCCGTTTGCAGGTTCAGGAAAGACTTACCACACAAATACGCGATTGTATTCAGGAAACGCTAAATCCGGTAGGTGTGGCCGTTGTGATCGAAGCACAGCACCTCTGCATGCAGATGCGCGGCGTTCAAAAACAGAATAGCGTTACCACCACTTCAGCCTTCACTGGCGAGTTTAACCAGGAAAAAACAAGAGCCGAGTTCATCCGGCTCATCGGCTCAAACCTGCATTAGTTTTTTGGGGTGTTGATGACAACAGCCAACCGCCTGTAGGCTTCAGATTCGATATAACCTTAGATCCTTGAAGTACGCAGTAAAGCGGCTCTTCAAATGCTGAAGAATTACAGAACGGAGCTCGAAAACTGAGGCCATCAAGGCATAGGTGCCGCACTGAGCGGAGCCCGATCATACTTGCAGCATTCGTGCAAGCCTGCATACGCCTGGTCGTTGCCGCGAATGCCATCGTTGTCGTAACCCACAGCGGCAATATACTGTTGAATGTCCTGAAGCTTAATCTGGGTCGAATCGAACGACACCTTCATCTGCTTCGATTTCACGTCCCAGCTCGCTTCTGCAATTCCGGCCTTGTCCTTCAACGAAGCCTCAATGGTTTTCTTGCACATT
>CANHCM010000258.1 GCA_947459155.1 Bacteroidota bacterium
GCGTAAAGCCTTTGGCGACGTAGTGCCTTTCGATAAGCTGTGGCGCTTCGGAGCGAACATGGCTACCGTGTTGAAAAGCAGCGAGGAGTTCAGCATTCAGGGAAATAAAATTCCAGCCGGCGAGTACAGTGTATTTGCCATTCCGGGAGCCACCGAGTGGACGATGATCCTGAACAAGACGGCCAAGCTTTCGGGCACCGGTGGCTACAAAGAGAGTGATGATGCGCTGCGTTTCAAAGTGAAGCCGGAGTCGTATCCTGTTCGCGTGGAGACCTTCAGCCTGGGCTTTACCAACCTGCGCGACAATGCCGCAACCTTCGAGCTGTTGTGGGAGAACACCCGTGTAGCCTTCGACATCAACGTGGAGTTCGATGCCAAGGTGATGAAGCAGATCGACGACGTAATCGGTGGTCCCAGCGCAGGTTCTTACTACCGTGCGGCCTCGTATTACTTCAACAACAAGAAGGACATGGCCAAGGCCCTCGAGTGGGTAAACAAGTCGCTCGAAAAGGGCGGCGACAAATACTGGATTTTAACGATGAAGGCTCAAATTCAGGCCGCCAACAACGATTTCAAAGGGGCCGTTGAAACCGCCACCAAGGCCCGCGACATGGCCAAGGCCGACGAAGACGATGCCTACGTAAAATCGAACGAGGAGCGCATCAAAGAGTGGACGCCCAAAATTCCGGCCGGCGGCAAGAAGAAGTAAACCATACACGACCGGTTTTCCGGGCGACTCGCTTAAATCGGGTTGCGCTTAATTGCGGGCCCGATTTTTTTTGTGGTTACTTGTTCGCTCTTTTGAATCTGATTTTCAGAATGCGCTTAAATTCTAAAACGGAAACTATTCTGAGCACTGTAGGATTATTTTCTACATTCGTTGCAAGGCAGAATTAATCAAAATGGCACTACACACTTGATATTCATTGTCACCATAAATTCAATGGCCAGTTCTTTCCGGCGTGCGGAGAGAAAGTAATTAAGAGCAGCGATTTTACCCTACGCAGCATGCTCAATCAGTTTGTAGATGTGTTTTTTCATGTGGATTCCAAACTGTTTCTGTCATTTAAAAAGCTGGTAATTTCACCTGGCTTTCTGAGCTTGCACTACATAGAAGGAAGGCTTAAGAAAGCCATTTATGAAGCCGCTGCAGATATTTTTCCTGGTTAACATTTTATTTTTTTTCTTTTTATCGAATGTCGATTTATTTAGAATTCCGGCCGAACTATGGCAGCGTTCTGATTATGCACTAAGTCAGAGTTTAAAGTCGACGGCGGAAGCTAAAGCCAACCAGCTAGGGGTTTCTATTGCCGAAATTGGGAGCCGATACGATGGGATTTCAAATTCGTTTGCGAAAGGTTTTGTGGTTGTTTTCATTCCCATTTTAGCTTTAGTCTTTTGCGTGCTCTTTTTTAAGAAGCGGTATCAAGTGGGTAAACACATCGTTTTTGCAAGCCATTTCTTTTCCTTTGTTTTACTACTGCTGGTGTTGTGGTCGATGCTGCTCGATGTGCTGTTTAATGAGGTTAGCCGGGAGTTTTTTATTTATCCAGTAATGCTCTTCATTCTCAGTTACCTTGCATTAGCAATTAGAAAATTTTATCAGGTAAATCTCTTTTTATCTGCTATTTCCGCTGCATTTATATTTTTAATCATGCTTCAGGGAATAGAAATCTACAGAGAACTTATCAGTACGATAAGTATGGCCTATGTTAAATAGGGCCTACTGAAAAACACTCAATGAATTTATTGTAGGCAGTTTAACAACTGTTTGAACCGATTCAAGTGCAAGGTTTTGAGCCCTGTTTTTTCAATTCCTGTAAAGATCATCTTTCAAAATCAAAAATTTTTCGTTAGCCAGAAATACATCATCTTCTTCGTTGCCCGCGGCTCGCGGTATTCTTATACAGCTTCGCCTTGTCGCCTCGCATCTGATGCATTTCTGACTTTTTCAGTAGGCCCTATATAGATCTTATTGAAAAACGCTTAGTACGTTTTTTAAAGGCTCAAGCATACTTAGTCAATTAAAGCGATCCGGTGGATTTTTCTGCGCCAGCGGGTGCAGCGAATACCCCTTGTAGGGGCGGCTCACTGCCGCCCTACAAGGAGTAGCAGCGAAACACGCGGTGCCCGGCGATGCAGCCTCAGTGTACCGAAAGGCCGAGCGAGGCAGGCGCCCCCCAAAAAGCAAGTCTAAGGATGGCCTGGGTAATTTTTTGCAATCGCAAAGCGCACATTTTCATTTATTTATAACTTTACCGAGAAATAATTTTGTGTCCAGTAAACCATTCATGGAGTAGCGCCGTGTACCCCAGCGAACTCAACATTTAAACTATGAAAAAACTACTTCTCCTTTTGACGGTGCTCATTGGTATGAGTGCGGCCAAAGCACAGAACTGTGATTTCAGCTTTCAGCTGGACACAAACAACAACACCATCACGCTTTTTGCGCCGGTGAACGATTATTCACCCAACTCGCACGTGTTTTTTTGGACGGTAAACAATGGTCAGAATTTTTTGAATGGCTCTCAGGTGTCATTTACTTATAATCAGCCAGTTACTGATAACATTCAGCTGAGTATTTTCCAGGCGCTACCCGACAGTAATTTGGTGTGTAGCTCAAATCAAATCGTGGTAATTCAAGGTGGTGGAAATCAAAGCGCTTGCCCTATTGAGATTCAGCAGTTTTCCGGAATGCAATTCGCGTTTGGTGTACCGGGCTCGAATTACCCGGCTACCTGGAATTTCGGCGACGGAAACACGGCTACAGGTTTTGATGTAAACCATACCTACACCACTCCGGGAACTTACACCGTGTGTGCGAACATTACCGGTGGTGGCTTTACGTGCGACAATTGTGTGCAAGTATTTGTTTTCCAGGATACTGTAGTGACCCCTCAGATTGATTGCTCTTTGTTGTGCGCAACAGATGTAGCTGTAAATCCTGCGCTCAATACGGCTTCAATCTCTATTTCATTTGCAGGAGGGCCTAACGATTTCATCAGTTACCCTTATGCGGCTTCAGTAATCAATTTAGCCGGCGATACCCTTGCAATCGGCACCATGAATAGCTTCGGTCAAATCGGAGGCACTGTAGCAACTTACGATGTGACACTTCTTCCTGGCGCACAGTGGGATCCGTCGCAAGAGGTCTTGATTCTTTTCACCTTCGTTGATCAATTGTGTGTATTGACTTACCCATGCACGCCTCCTCCGGCCGATTGTAACGCCGATTTCTTCGCTTCTTCGTCTCCGCTCACCGGCTATTTTGTAGCGCTCGGAAATACTTGGACTCCAGGCACTTCTTATAGCTGGAATTATGGTGATGGCCAAACCGGCAGCGGTCCTTATGCTTACCATGTTTACGATGCACCGGGCACCTATGAAGTTTGCTTGCTGGTTACTGCGGCCAATTGCTTCCAAAATCAGTGTCAAACCATCATTATTGATGACGTTCTGCCAGTCATTAGCGATTCACTTTGCAATGCTCAATACGTAATTACTCAAGACAGTCCATTCGAAGTGTTGGTAGTGAATGGCAGCTCAGGCAACGATTTGAGCTTTACCTGGACATTAAGCGGAAACGGTGTGTCGATTACTGCACAAGGCGCTTACCCCGAAATTGTAGTAGAAGCTACCGGTGCTTATACCTTGTGCTTAACCGTAACTTCTCCGAATTGTAGCTCAACTTACTGCGATTCGTTGATTATCGACGAGAATGGTTTGTGGGGCGGACGCCGCGCTGCTGAAGGCTTTGTGATTAATGTTGTGAGTCCTCAGGAAGTTACCGGCTTTGTTACGTCGGCCAAGCCTGATGACAAAAAAGAAACCCTGGTATTCCCGAATCCATTCAACAGCAGCGTTATGATTACGAACAGCAATGCCGCTCAGTACGAAGTATTTAGCCTCGACGGAAGACTGGTTCTTCAAGGAGCAGTATTGAATGGAAATGCCGTTCTTTCGACAGAACAATTGAACGCCGGCATTTATTTGCTGAATTTGACTGAGAAATCAGGTGCACGCAGCGTGCAGAAAATTGTAAAACAATAATTCCCTCTCAAGA
>CANHCM010000259.1 GCA_947459155.1 Bacteroidota bacterium
AAAGCCATCACCAGAAAGGTAACTGCGATTGGCCTTGATGAAAGTCAATCGGTAGAGCTGGCCGAAAAGCTCAACGATTTATTGGCCAATTATCAGGTTTTTTACATGAATGTGCGGGGTTTTCACTGGAACATTCGTGGAGAGAAGTTTTTCGAATTACACCTGAAGTTTGAGGAGTTGTACAACGATCTTGTGTTAAAAATCGACGAGATTGCCGAGCGGGTGCTCACGCTGGGTCATACCCCGGTGCACACCTTCGAAGGGTATTTAGCCACAGCGGTGGTAAAGCCCGCACAAAATATTACCGAAGGCCGAAAGGCGGTAACGGCTATTTTGGATGCCTTCCGGGTTGTCATCACCAAGCAGCGCGTATTGCTTGATTTATCTGACGTTGCCGACGACGAAGGAACCAACGCATTGATGAGCGATTACATCCGCGAGCAGGAAAAGCTTGTCTGGATGTATTCAGCCTGGTTAGGTCAATAGGCCTTTTCTTCCCTTTATTCATTTCACTTAGCATTCTGCTCAGCACGAAAACCTCAGCACATGTACGGAGCTATTCAGCAATTTTTACAAAACGAACTCGCGGCCATTGAAGAGGCCGGTCTTTACAAACGCGAACGCATCATTACCGGTCCGCAGGGCGCCGATATTCGGGTAAGTACTGGCCAAGAGGTTATAAACTTCTGCGCCAACAATTACCTTGGTCTTTCGTCGCACCCCGCGGTGATTGAGGCGGCACACCAGACGTTGGAAAGTCATGGTTTTGGAATGAGCTCGGTGCGGTTTATTTGTGGAACACAAGACATCCACAAAACCCTGGAGGAAAAAATTTCAGCATTTCTCGGAACCGAAGACACCATTTTGTATGCAGCGGCTTTCGATGCCAATGGAGGCGTGTTTGAACCCCTGCTGGGCGCAGAGGATGCCATCATCTCAGATTCTCTAAACCATGCGTCGATCATCGATGGTGTGCGTTTGTGTAAAGCGATACGATACCGTTATGCGAACAACAATATGGAAGAGCTTGAGGCCCGGCTTCAGGAAGCTCAGGCGCAGCGATTCCGCTTGATTGTTACCGATGGTGTGTTTTCGATGGATGGCTACATCGCGCAGCTCGATAAAATCGTGGCCCTGGCCGAAAAGTACGACGCCATGGTGATGGTTGATGAATGTCATGCCTCCGGGTTTATTGGGAAGACCGGTCGTGGAACCCACGAGCATTGCGGAGTGATGGGTAAAATCGACATCATTACAGGCACATTGGGCAAGGCTCTGGGTGGTGCCATGGGCGGATTTACTTCCGGTCGGAAGGAAATTATCGACCTGCTTCGTCAACGTTCGCGCCCTTACTTGTTTTCTAATTCACTGGCGCCTTCTATTGTTGGTGCCGGCATAGCCGTGATGGACTTATTGAGCTCGACCACCGAGCTTCGCGACAAACTGATGGAGAATACAGCGTATTTCCGGGCCGAGATGAAGGCTGCCGGCTTCGACATCAAGGACGGTATACATCCGATTTGCCCGATTATGTTGTACGATGCCCGGTTGAGTCAGGTGTTTGCTGAAAAATTACTGGCCGAGGGCATCTACGTGATTGGATTCTATTATCCGGTAGTACCCAAAGATCAGGCGCGGATAAGGGTGCAAATTTCGGCAGCTCACGAGCGACACCATCTCGACAAAGCCATCACCGCATTTAAAAAAGTGGGTCGTGAGCTTGGCGTAATTGCTTAAGTTGTGCTTTCTTTGAGGAAATAATTATTCCTCATGCGACAGTTTCGCTTGCCTTTTTGGGTGTTTGCCGCTGCTTTATGTTTTGTTTTTTCGGGCTGTGGTAAAGATGAAACCGAAATTCGTCTCAACGAGGTTCGATGGCGGATAGAGGAAGACATTCCCTTACAATCGGGCTGGCAGTTCTTTACGGAATCATCGTCAGATGCCAATCAAAACCAGTACTCAACCATTGCTCAATTTACCAATGGTGCAATTCAGCTGATTTCCACACAGATTCATTCTTGTGGCGACGCCTACGCTTTTCGCCCCTTCACATTAAAGACAGATCCCGGGGGGCAGTTGTATTATCAGCGATTTTACATCATGATGCGCAAGAGTTCTCGCACGGTAAGTTCTACGACAACGCTGAGTGTTGTTCACCAAGGAAAGGTTTACCAAATTGTATTTCCCGATCTTCCGCCTTCTCAACAGGTGATTTTTGAGATTTCACCGAAAGGCGCGGAGGCCACATTGTTTGATTCTCAGGAGAAATTAGAAACACGCATTTTAAACAGTGGGGGTTTTCCGCATTCTGCGGATGGCATTTGGCTACATGCTTTAGGTTGCGGGCCTCAAATCAACAATGTTGCGCATATCGAGCTTAGCGCAATTCAGCTCAGTTTGCCCTATTTTAAATCGTTTGAATAGTGCTCAATGGTGTTGCTTTTCTCGAAATGGCGGCTGGTTGATTGTGAGGAGAGGTTGATTTACCGGTATTCGTGTGGTTGTGGGTATTGAAATTGTTTACATTCGCCCCATACCCATTTAAACCAACAACCAACGCACATGAAAAAAGGACATCTGTTGATTTACTTCTCCTTTTTAACCTCTGTTTTGAATGCACAGGTTGGAGAAGAGACTACACCCTTTAAACGAAGTTATTTTGCCTCTGCTTCTGAGGTAATTTTTGGAATGGCGAACACCGGCAATACCGCGCTGAGTGTACCGGATGGAGCCGTGTTTGCGAATACAACACCGAATCCGGTTCCTCGTTTTACGGTGTTTTTTCACGCTGCCACTCAGTTCCACATGAATGTGAGCAATGCCATTGGTTTTTACACCGGACTTGGTTTGCGCAATGTGGGTATGATCAATCGTTTTGGAGATACAATCCGGGTAAAGCAGCGAGGCTATTCGGTGGGTATTCCAATCGCGTTAAAGCTGGGCAATATGGGCCGAAAAAGCTATTTGGCCCTGGGTGCCGAGGCGGAGTACTTTTTCCACTATAAACAAAAAACCTTTATTGGCTCGGGTCGTGGCGACAAGCGTGAAAAGAGCAGTCAGTGGTTCTCGAATCGCCTAACGACCTTTAACCCGTCATTGTTTTTGGAGATGAATTTTGGCCGCGGAAACTACCTCAGGCTCAAGTATTATTTGTTTGATTTTCTGGACCACGACACGGAACAGTCGTTTACCAACAATGGAGTAAGAACGGTGTTTAAACCGGAGCGCAGCCAGCTTTTTCTGCTTTCTTACGGAAGAGTGGTGAGCAAGAAGAAGAAGCAGTAGAGGACAGCTCACTCGTATCTCTCTCTGCGGGAGAGATACGGTACTGCATTGGTCAAGCGGAATTCATGGTTTTAATGGCGGAAATACAATTTCCGCCAAACGTGTGTCTTGAATGGCCTGGATTGCTCTCGCGCTCACACACGCGCTGAAATCCATTGTGATGGGTATTGAGTTGGGTAGACTAAAAGCCGTCGGCTTTGGGTTGGTTGTTTACGATTTCTTCGATACGGCTCAACACTTCTGGGCTTAGCATTGGAAGCACCTCCAGTGATTGGATGTTTTCCACGAGGTGTTGTTTTTTAGACGCGCCGAGAATTACGGTGCTCACATGGGGGTTTTTCAGGCACCACGCAATGGCCAAACAGGGCAGAGAAATTCCCATTTCATCGGCCAAATAGCTTAAAGCCCTTGTTTTGTTGAGGTTTTCGTCGGTGTGCACCTTTTCCCGCAGCCAGTCGAGCCCTTGCATTCCCAGTCGTGTGTCGCTGGGGAAGCCCTCGTTATATTTTCCGGAGAGGATGCCGGAGGCGAGTGGCGACCAGATGGTGGAGCCGTAGCCCAGTTCGGAGAACACGCGGCTGTATTCGAGTTCGAAGCGACGACGGTGAAACAGGTTGTACTGCGGCTGTTCCATGGTTGGCGGAATGAGGTGTTCGCGCCGAGCCACAGCGTGGGCCTCGGTAATTTCCTGAGCGCTCCATTCTGAAGTTCCCCAGTAAAGGATTTTCCCTTGGCGGATAAG
>CANHCM010000260.1 GCA_947459155.1 Bacteroidota bacterium
AGGCCTCTCCGGCGCATAGCTTTGAATCAATCAAAAACTACACGCTTTATGGAAACCCTCACAGAAAAAAGAAGCAAGCTCGTAGCGCGTCCACAACTCAAGGAGCAATACGGCAATTACATCAATGGCACCTTCCAGGAACCTTTGTCGGGCGAATACTTCGACAATATTTCGCCCATCGATGGGAAGGTCCTCACCCGGGCAGCCCGATCGAACGCGGCCGACATTGAGCGCGCACTCGATGCTGCCCATGCGGCCTTCCCCATTTGGTCGAAAACCTCTGTAACCGAAAGGAGTAACATCCTTTTGAAGATTGCCGACGTAATGGAAGCCAACCTCGAGCTCCTGGCTGTGGTTGAAACCCTCGACAACGGTAAAGCCATCCGCGAGACCCGAGCGGCCGACCTTCCGCTGGCCATCGATCACTTCCGCTACTTTGCCGGGGTTATTCGTGGCGAAGAAAGCGGCGTTTCGGAACTCGACTCCACTACCCTTTCGCTCAACATTCATGAGGCCATTGGCGTGGTTGGACAAATCATTCCCTGGAATTTCCCGCTGCTCATGGCGGCCTGGAAAATTGCCCCTGCCCTAGCCGCTGGCTGCACGGTTGTGGTAAAGCCCGCCGAGCAAACCCCTACCAGCATTATGGTTTGGCTTGAGCTGGTGGGCCATCTGCTCCCAAAAGGCGTACTTAATGTGGTTACCGGGTTCGGACTCGAGGCTGGAAAACCCCTCGCCACCTCTACCCGCGTGGCCAAAGTAGCCTTTACCGGCGAAACCGGCACAGGACGACTGATTATGTCGTACGCCTCCGAAAATCTGGTACCGGTAACCATGGAGCTTGGCGGAAAATCGCCCAACGTATTTTTCCCTTCGGTGATGGATGCCGACGACGAATTCCTCGATAAAGCCGTTGAAGGTGCTGTACTTTTCGCCCTCAACCAAGGCGAAGTGTGTACTTGTCCGAGCCGCATGATCGTGCATGAAAGTATTTACGAACGCTTTATGGAGCGCGTGATTGAACGCACCAAGCAGATTAAAGTGGGCAATCCGCTCGACCCCGAAACCATGATGGGCGCACAGGCTTCGAAGGAGCAGTTCGACAAGATTCTCTCCTACCTCGAAATTGGAAAACTGGAGGGTGGACAGGTGCTCACCGGCGGAACGGCGCGCTATGTGAATTCGGGCTGTGAGAACGGCTTTTACATCGAGCCGACCATTTTTGCCGGAAAAAACCACATGCGCATTTTCCAGGAGGAAATCTTCGGTCCCGTGGTAAGCGTTACCACGTTTAAAACCACCGAGGAGGCCATCCGCATTGCCAACGACACCTCATTTGGATTGGGTGCCGGCGTGTGGACCCGCGACGCGCACGAGATGTATGAAGTTCCACGGACCATTCAGGCCGGTCGCGTGTGGGTAAACTGCTACCATGCTTATCCCGCCCATGCCCCATTCGGAGGCTACAAAAAATCGGGCTTTGGTCGCGAAACCCACAAGATGATGCTGAACCATTATCGCCAGAACAAGAATATGCTCATCTCCTTCAACAAGAATAAGTTGGGCTTTTTCTGAGGGCTGCCATTTTCCAGTGGCAAAAACCGGGATGCGTAAGCGTTCCGGTTTTTTTTATGCACAACGGAAGGGGAAAGGGGAAAGTAGAAAGTGGAAAGTGGAAAGTAGAAAGTAGAAAGTAGAAAGTAGAAAGTAGAAAGGGAACTCTGATTTATCTAAAGGGTGTTGTCTCGCTCCCGTTTAATAAGGTAAGCGAGCGATAAACTCAGCAAAAACACAATTAGATTTAAAAAAATAAAGTTTTGGGCGTTGCCGCAGGTCGGCCATCTCGTTACACCCCAAACCTTTCCGGCTGCGGCCGCGCTTTCTGCTGCAAGTCCTCGCCCCTACGCCACGGGCTCCGGGGCTGTGGGCTTTCCGCGCCAATCGCTAACGTGGGTTAAAGTGTATAAGGCGTTAATATTGAGTTTACACGGCAGTAGAAAGAATGTCAATCATTTTGATTGTAAATCCATTCATATCAATAGCACTCCAATTCAAACAAGCAATAACATCAATGGGATTTACAATGAACATATTCAAAACACATTAAATAAAATTAGATGTATCAAGATATTTTACATTCATAAGTATATTTCCCTAATCGCGAGCTCGAAAAATTAAGGATTTACCCGTTATCAACTGTGAAGGATTTGCTTTTTCAAGGTAAGGATTTATATTGCAGGAATAAGGTGTGAAAAATGGATTAACCCGAAGCTATTCTCGACACTTTAGGGATAATTGATCATCTAAAAAACAAGCATGATTAAACCTTGAAGTGGATTAAACATTAAAGACGCACAGCAGTAAATGACATGAAGAAGATAATCGTTCTAATTGCATCCCTCCTGACTATCTCATCCTTTGGCTTAGCACAAACTTTTGACCCAGTTTTGGCTGATGAGCTTCAAGATAAGATTGACAGCATTAGGATTGCAAACAATCTACGGGGGATTTCTGCATGTGTCATCTATCCCGGAGTGGGCAATTGGAAAGGAGTAACTGGAAACTCACATACTGGAACACCGATAACGTCCGATATGCTTTTCGGAATAGCGAGTAACACTAAATTGTTCACCGGTGTGCTTTTGCTGAAATTAGCAGAAGGCAACATAATCCAAATGGATGATTCATTGCATCAATATCTTCCTGCCTTTAACAACATAGATTCAAATATCACCATAAGGCAACTCCTTAATCACACAACTGGTTTAGCCGACGTTACAAGTGTTCCCGGCTATCCTGATTCAATGCTGACGGATCCAAATAGGGTTTTCACAGCCAACGAACTCATTACTTGGGTCGGTCCACCATTATTTTCACCTGGCTCAAATTGGAGTTATTGCAATACGAATTACCTTCTTGCTGCTATGGTTGCTGAAAGTGCGACAGGACAGAGTTACGTCCAATTGTTACGAGATAGTATTCTGAATCCACTTCAGCTTGACAGCACATTTCTTGATGTTTATGAACCACTCCAATTTTCTGTTGCACATCCTTGGCAGAATAATATCAACAACAATTCCATCCCAAGAACATCTATCAATAGCGCAGCATGGGCTTCGGGGGCTATGTACTCCACATCAGGCGAAATGACCCAATGGTATCATGCTCTTATGAATGATCAAGTTTTAAATCCAAGCTCATTTAATGAACTAACTACCTTCGTGGGTTCAGGAAATTATGGAATGGGCATTAGCCAGAATACAGCATTAGGCCGAACTGTTTGGACACATGGTGGTTCAATATGGGGAGGTTATAGTTCTTCGATGATGTATGACACAGCATCTGGAATAGTCATTTGCGTGCTAATTAATCAAAACCCCACCCAGGCATATCAAGTTTCTATTCTGCTACTTTCTACCTTACTAAACTCGCAAGTTGCCCTTTATGAAAATACAATACCTACTAATCCGTTAGCACTTTATCCAAATCCAACAAATGGTATTGTTCAGATTGAATTACCAAATCAGAACATTGAGAGCATTCTGATTTACGACTTACAGGGATTGTTAAAGCAACAAACAAATGAAAGTCAGGTTAATCTTTCAAATTACCCGGATGGGATGTATTTGATAAATGTACAAACGAAGCAGGGGGTCTATATCTACAAAATCAACAAAAAATAAAATCGATACAAATATGATGCAGGAATCAAAAACACAAGGCAGGTGAAATCAGATTTGTTCTCAATGGAGCTAGTTTTTGTAGCTTTTAATTGATTGTTTGTATATAAGGGTTATTTTAGCAACTCAACACAAAACCAATTCGTTTCTGCTGCGCAATTGAACCAAACTATGAGGTTAAAATTAAATTTATTTTTCTTAATATTTTTTTCAGTGCCACTACCTTCATCACTATTGGGTCAGGGTGTCTGTATTAAAGTTTATAATAAAACCGGTTATGATCTTGATTCTCTATCTTTTGATCATTTCTATTTGGGATTGCTCAGGAAAGA
>CANHCM010000261.1 GCA_947459155.1 Bacteroidota bacterium
AGTTCATTGAGTGTTTTTCAGTAGGCCCTAAATAATCCGAACCTGGTTGGTTCGTTTTCATATCGCCGGAGTATCTTTCACTCCGGCTTTTTTATGAAATACTGCATATCGCTTCTCCTACTTCTCTTTATTGCCCACAGTGCTTATGCTGCCGACACGCCATCTATAAAGCCAAGCCCTAAGGGGCGTCTGGAGAAGAAGTTTCACAAGGCCTTGGAAAAGGGTGATGAGGCCACAATAAAAAAGGTGATTCGCAAGAAATTGAAGCAATATAACAAACCGCTGACTGCGGGTTTGGGCTTTCACCGTTCGGAAAAAGCAACGGCACTATTGATAAACTGGCTGAGCGTGCAGCCCGGATTGAGTAAAGTGGTGGCCGACACCTGCGGAACACACATTGCCATTTGGCCGGGATGGTCTGATTTTGTGTTGATTAGCGATAAGTCGACCGGCTACGCACAATACGGTTTGTCGATTCAGCATGGCCGTGGGCGAAGATTCTTTTGTTTTAGCCGAATTAACTACAAGTCGGTTTTACTGCGCGTTCAGCGGGAAGATGGCCGCATGCTTCAATCGTTTGAGCGCTCCTGCGAAGTTGAAAAAGAGAATGATCGGCGGACAGCAATCGACAGTAAGGTTCGGATTAGCGCTGATGCCGGTCCTTTGAATTACCAAAGCCTCGATGTTGATGCGCCGGGCTTTGCCCATTCGGAAAAAAACGTGCTCCGCGTGAAAATCAGGGTGGAAAATACCAGTGTAGATACGCTGTTTTTATTGTGGCCGATTCGCCAGAATACCGGACGAAGGCTGATTCGCGCCAAGTTGCTTGAGTCCACTTATCGCCTTCGCTACACCGAAACCGACAGTCTGAACCTTTTGATAAACAGTTCACTACAGGGCCCCGACACTTTGAGGCTTGCTCCCGGAGAATCTTTTGAGCAGTACCACAGTTTGAACGACTTGTTGTTGGGCGAAGGGGCGGTTCAGGCCTCACACCTTCGGGAGGCGATTAGTCCAGGAAAGTATCGGGTTCAGTTTGTGTATCAGCCTTTTGCCGCCGGGGCGGATGGCGGTAAGTGTTGGAAGCCATCGCTCGACAGCACCGAGTTTGGCATCAACTACATGTGGCAGCGACCAGAGCCCGGCACGGCCGATACCTTTTCGGTTAAAGCGGAAGTTTTGCAGGGCGGCACCATGGCGAAAACCCAGTTTGGCCTCAGCGCCGAAGTAATCGGTTTAGTACGCGTAACGGAAAGTTCTCGTCCCGATTTATGCGCTGTGGGCGACACACTCGCCTGGAAGTTAAAGTCTGATGCCACTGCACCTGCAGGAATGCCTATAGACCGGAGCCCATTTCAGAAACCCGGCAACCTGATTATGCTGGAGTTGGATGGTAATCTGGCTAAAGAGGTGCTGGAAACTCCGTGGCGGGGAGTTCGGCTTTTTGCCCTAAACCGTGGAATGCGCTCGGTGAGGCGTGTACAATGAGGATTGCCAATCGACCCGTTCTGCTGGTAGGTAAGGAAATCTATTTCACAAAATGCGTTTCACAAAATGTGAAATGCGGGTTTAGCTTGTCGCGTTCGAGCCGTATTCCATCAAATAGGCTTTGATGAATGGATCTAATTCGCCATCCATCACGCCTTGTACATCAGAGGTCTCCAGATCGGTGCGTAAGTCCTTCACCAATTTGTAAGGGTGAAACACATAATTGCGGATCTGCGAACCCCATTCGATTTTCTTTTTACTGCCTTCGATGGCTGCCGTGCTTTCCTGACGTTTGCGTAACTCAATCTCGTAAAGCTGACTTTTGAGAAGCTGCATCGCTTTCTCTTTGTTTTGCAGCTGCGAACGGCTCTCCTGGTTTTTAATGATGATTCCGCTAGGCTTGTGAAAAAGTCGAACAGCGGTTTCTACCTTGTTTACGTTCTGTCCGCCGGCACCGCCCGATCGGAAAGTGTCCCATTCGATATCGGCCGGATTGATCTGAATCTCAATGGTATCGTCGATTAAGGGGTAAGCGTAGACAGAGGCAAATGACGTATGTCGGCGGGCATTTGAATCGAAGGGAGAAATGCGCACCAGACGGTGAACACCACTCTCGCCTTTGAGATAGCCAAAAGCGAATTCGCCATCAATTTGAATGGTGGCCGACTTGATGCCTGCCACATCACCATCCTGAAAATCGACTTCGGTCACCTTAAAACCATGCTTATCGGCCCACATGTTATACATGCGATAAAGCATCGAGGCCCAGTCGCAACTCTCGGTACCACCGGCGCCGGAGTTAATGGTTAAAATGCAACTGAGGTTGTCTTCTTTACCGGAGAGCATGTTTTTGAATTCGAGCTCTTCTAAATCGGCCAGTACAACAGCATGCTGGGCATCGAGTTCCTCTTCGGTGGCGCCGTCTTCCTTGTAGAAGTCCATCAGCACACGTAAGTCGTCGAGGCCCGACTGCACTTTCTTAAAGGCATCGGTCCAGACTTTCTTGTCGCGGATTTGCTTGAGCTTTTTCTCGGCTTTTTCGGGATCATCCCAAAAGCCCGGAGCGGCAGTTTCGCGCTCCTCAAACTCTATTTCTGAAAGCTTACGATCAACGTCAAAGATGCCTCCTTAACGCATCCAGGCGATCATCCAGTGACGTAATTTGGTCGGGTTGGATCATAGTGGCGGCAAAAGTAGATAAAAAACGAGGTAAATAGGGCCTACTGAAAAAGTTAGAAATGCATCAGATGCGAGGCGACAAGGCGAAGCTGTATATGAATACCGCGAGCCGCGGGCAACGAAGCAGATGATGTATTTCTGGCTAACGAAATGATTTAGCGTTTGCAAGATAATCTGCACAGGGATCAAGAGAACTAAGCTCAAAACCTTGCACTTAAATCAGTTAAAACAGTTGCTAAACTGCTTACAATAAATCCATTGAGTATTTTTCAGCAGGCCCTAAGTAGGTGTATTAAGGATTTGTCTTCACAAAAGGCGCTACAAACAAGCCCGAACGAATCCAGTAAACACCGGCAGAAAGCTGATCCACAGGCATTAGCGCGCTGCCATCCGCAGGAAAAACACCTGCCGCCAACACCCGGCCTCTGAGGTCGAGAACCTGAAAGGCAGCACCCTGAGTTCCCCCTGAAAGCAACAGCCGATCGACCACCGGATTGGGCCAAAGCTTCAGCCTCTCTACCGATAGGCCTGAGGTGTAATTCACCTGATAAACAAAAGGTGCGGAGACGGAGCGACAACCATTGGCAGCAGTTACGGCCACGCTGTAAATGCCATCAGCCGGAGGCGGAGTAAATGTGAGACCATTGGCCCCTGCTATAGGCTGACCAAGGCTGTCGAGCCACTGAATGCTACCTGCCGCGCTACAAGAGAGTACACCGGCATTTTCGCTGATTTGTGGAATGGGAGGAGCCGGCAATGTGCTTAGACTTATGCTGTTAAGGGCATTGGCCTCGCCGCATCCGTTCCATCCGATGGCGGTGTAGGTTCCGGGGAGCTTCGCCCAGAGCTGCGCGGATGTTTCGGAAAGCGAATCGCTCTCCAAAAACCAACGGATGGCCACGCCAAATGGCACTTGTGCAGTAATGAGCAGGCTGTCGTTCTCACAAAACTCCAATTCGCCGGTGTTGCTAAACAGCTCAAAGGGAGGTGGCGGATCACCGGGCCCCAGGCTTAGTCCACCCGAAAGGGCTGAAGCTCCACAGGCATTGCTGTTTTGCAAGGTGTACGTACCCCATTCGGTGGCAATAATGGAAGAGGCCAGGCCCGACGTCAACAGCTCATTGTTGAGATACCAGTTGTAGGTTTGAAATGGGACCGACTGGGCATTGAGGATGACATAGCCGCCCGGACAGAGCGCAGTGCCGGGCTGTGCCACAATCTCGCTCACGGTGGCGGCGGCCGAATCGACATTTACTGTAACCGGATAGGCCGCTGGCGTTGAGCCACAGGAATTTACCAGTTGAAGGCTATAAACGCCTTCCTGCTGTATGGTGTATTGCGGAGC
>CANHCM010000262.1 GCA_947459155.1 Bacteroidota bacterium
AAGCCGTGGCGAAAACGCTTCATCGCGGTACTTCAATGCTTTCGGTAATTCTACGAATAACGTCGGAGGTTTGCAGACCTTCCATTTCGCGCTCCGGCAAGAGCTGAATTCGGTGGTTCAAAACAGGCACCGTCACTTCACGGATATCGTCGGGAATCACAAAATCGCGCCCTGCAATGGCTGCGGTGGCTTTCGCGGCCCGCAAAATGGCCAACGAAGCCCGTGGCGAAGCGCCAAGATACAAGTCGCTGTCGTTCCGGGTTTTATACACAATGGCCGCGATGTAATCCAACAATTCATCTTTAATATGAACCTGTTCCACCAAGGCCCGCAAACGCAGAATGTCTTCGGCCTTCAGTATCGATTGCACCTGTTCAAAGAGTCGGTTGCTGAAGTCATCCCTAAAACGTTTAAGAATTTGCTGCTCCTCCTGAAGTCCCGGGTAAGTGAGTAAAACACGGAACAAAAAGCGGTCGAGTTGGGCTTCCGGCAATCGGTAGGTGCCTTCTTGTTCAATCGGATTTTGCGTGGCCAACACCAGGAATGGTCCCGGAAGTGGATAGGTTTTGCCATCCACCGTAACGGTTTGTTCTTCCATCACCTCGAAGAGGGCCGCCTGAGTTTTCGCCGGCGCGCGGTTAATCTCATCAATCAGCACTACGTGTCCGAAAATAGGGCCCGGCTTAAATACAAAGGCCGACTCTTTCACATTGAAAATGCTTGTTCCCGTCACATCCGACGGCATCAGGTCGGGGGTAAACTGAATTCGGGAGTAGCTGAGCTGAAGACTTTTAGCCATCACTCTGGCCGACAATGTTTTAGCAATGCCCGGAACGCCTTCCAACAGCAAATGTCCACCGGCAAAAAGTCCGGTAAGCAACTGCTGAACAAGGTCGTTTTGACCAATCAGCACCTTGGCCATTTCGCGTCGAACGGCGTCGGCGGCCTCAGCCACAGGGTGAACGGATTTTATTTCTTCTGATTCCGGAATGGTGTTTTCGGCTTCCATGGCTTATTTGCAGCTTTTATAAAATTGGGTGAGTATGGCGTGAAATTGCAGGGCATCGCCATCTTCGGGCAATGCGTAAACTTTTATGCGTTGGTATTCCCGGGCAAGCCGGAGGATGACTTCAAGGTCGGCTCCGGTTCTGAGGTGAATCAATTCGGCCTGTTCTTCCTGAAAGTCGCTCAGGCTTAGGCGATATCTTTCGCGCAGCCAACTCAGCAGATAGCGCATCTGATGGCGAACCAGTCCTTCATGCTTTCGTTCCAAAAAATACAAGCGGCCAATGCTGCGAATGAAGTTCAAACTGAAGTTCCGCAGCGGCTCGCGAATCGGGATGGTACGCTGTCGCCTGCGAGCCGCGAAAAAGAGGTAAACCAGCACAATGCCCAGAAGCAGGTACAGCGACCAACGTAAGGCTTCATGCCCGAGCAGGAAGGCCAGGGGCGAACCGCCCGGACTTTGAATTGTGGAGGGCTCGTCGGGTAAATTGTGTGGACTGCGGCTGTAGAGGTCCCAAACAACATCAGCCTTGGGCAATTCGCCAAGTACAGCCGCCACATGGTTTCGAATCGAGCGCCGTTGAATGTGGTAATTGGTGAAGGCCATCGGTTGAAGGTGCAGCACAAAACGGCCATCACCGTGAGGTATCGACATCCAAATGGCTTCCTGCTCGTTGTTTTGCGCCAACACCAACCACGTAGCCGGAAGTTTTTGCCGATCTACCCGAAAATAGTAATAGTCGCGCGCCAGAATGATGCCCGGAATCTTGTGAAACAAGCTGCTGTGCACCGCTGGCAAACCAGCCCGTTCAGACTGATGCAACACCGTATTATAGGCTGATTTCCGCTGTACAAAGCCTTCATAACTCAAGGAGGTATCAATGCTGTTGAGCAAGCTTTCTATCAGGTATTCCGAGGGATTTTCGGCAACAATCATCGCCGTTCCTCCCCGGCGAACGAAATCGAGCAAGGAGGCGCTCTCCTCTTCGCTGAGAAATTGCTTGTAGCCCAAAAAGAAGTAGGTAGGCTTGTTGGCTTTGTTGGTTTGCAGCTCTTCTTTGTCGGGCGCTTTGGTGAGCATGCGCAGTGCGTGCCCGGGTTGATACGATTTCAGGAGCCTTGAAAGCACCACCGTGCCATACGGGTCTTCGCTTTGCGGCTCGTAATCGGTCGACCAATCGAATCCTTTGCGGCTGTTGAAGGCGCCGAGGAAGGCCATCACCAATATCACGATTACCACGAAGGCAAACAAAAAGATTCGGGTTTGCTGCTTCATGATTTTTCCTCCTTCAACTCCGACTGAAAACGCAGGTTTTGGTCGCGCAGCCGCTGGTAACGCGTTTCGTCGAGTGGGTGCTTCCCGAACCACCAATACTCATAGTGCAAGGTTATCTGCCTGAAAAGGCCAGCATCTTTATGCAGCGACAATTCGCGCACGTAGGCCGCATCGGTTTTGTCTTTTTTCCATTGAATCCAGCCCCGCTTGTGCAGCAGGGCAATGGCCTGAAGGTAATGGAGCCTCAGCGCCAGGTTGTAGTTTTGTTGGCGGATGGCTTCATCGATGGCTTGTTGTAAGGCATCAGCCGGACTGCCATCTGCTTCGAGCAGTCCTGAGAACCAGGCATCTTGTCCGGTTACATTGGGGTTTGGCGGCGGCACATTCCTCACCAACAGAATGATGAGCACAATGACCAACACGGCAAGAATTACCACCAGAACGATTTGCCCTTTGCCCAGATAAATTCCTTTGTCGGAAGGCTCTTCAGGCTCCAGCTCCAGGGCCTTTTCCTGTTTTTCCTCAACGGGCTTTTCGACGTAGTTCAGACCTTCGGTGGCTTCCCGGAATTTATCCTCATCGAAATCGCGGGCGCACAGCATTGGGCTGGACAGCCATTGAAGCAGCACCAACACGCAAAGCCCGATGAATTTCAACCTAATCTGCATCGGCCAATCCGAATTCCTGCAATTTCCTCTTGAGCGCAGCGGCACTGAGGCGTTCATGCAAATTATACCAAACCAAAATATTGCTGCACACAAACAGCATCACCACCAGCAGCAATACCAGGAGTTGAAATGTAGCGCCGAGAGCCGATCTGTAATAGGTGTATACACGATCGTTCCAGTTAAAAAGCATCTCCACCATTTCTACGTTGATGAGTTCCGGCAAAAAGCTGGAAAGGAACAACGCGAGTCCGCTCAGCACCATCAGGCTGATGTAAAGTCCTGATAAATGCAGAAAACCTTCACGAATGAGGCTAATGGCTTCGCTTAGACTTTGTCGAATGGGTTGTTTCGACAGCAGCAGTGTGCTGATGACAAAACCGATAAATGGAAGTAGGAGGGCAAGAACCCAAAAGGAGTTCAGGAAAGTGAGCAGTGGCCAAACCATTCCGAAGAGGAGTGCGGCAATTGCACTTCTTTGGAGCAGGTCTTTTTGGGGCGCTTCGGAAGAAAAACGCTTGTTCCAACTTTGCATTACCCAGTAAATACAGAGCACGGTTGCGGGCACAAACCAAAGTCCGAAGGAGGCGCTGGAGCAAATCTCCAGGAACATCTTGATTCGGTAAAATGGACTTTGCAGGCTCCAGACATTGGTATCCATCATACAGAAGGCGACCACTGCGGGTATGCAGAGCAACAAGAGCCTGGGTGCCATGGAGGGCAGAAGGCTGAAGAAGGCTCCAAAGCTGTTTCCAAACAGTTGGCTTCCGGATTTAAGTTCATTCAAATCGGGCGAAAAAGGCTTGATGGCTTGCAGTTCGCCATCCTGCGGTAGCAGCCCGCCCCCTTTTACTACCCGGCGTGGGTATACAATAACATAAAATACAACCAGTGCCAACATACTGGCAATGAGGGCCATGCGCAGCCAATCGGGCATGCTTACGAGCCGTGTAACCCAGCTTTCGATGATGGCGGCAACTAATAGCATCACCACGGCCAGAATGAGGATTCGGATACCATTGCGTGCCGAGCGACGGAGGGCTTGCATGCGCGTGTAGGTGCC
>CANHCM010000263.1 GCA_947459155.1 Bacteroidota bacterium
GGTGAATAACTACAACGATAACAATGTCTTCCCACAGATTTCGGGAGCCACGGTGTTGCTGAGTGACGATTTGGGGAATGAAATACTGTTTGCTGAAATTTCTCCGGGTTTGTATTTGCCCGATAGCTTTGCTGCTGTTCCGGGACGTATCTACACCCTATCAGTTACTGTAGAAGGTGAGGTTTATACCTCAAAAAGCACCACACCCTTTCCGGTAAACATCGACTCGCTCAGTACACGGAAGGAGCTTTTCTTTGTAGATACCGACCTGGTTACGATTTGTCACTTCGTTGATCCGGCTGAGTTCACCAATTACTACCGCTATGTGTATACGATCAACAATGTTACCGGTAGCGATTATGTTCTCGATACGGATGAACTTTACAATGGACAAGCGGTAAGTACCCGGTTGTTCAACTTTGGTATTGAGCCTGATGTAGGCGACTCCATCACCATTGAGTTGTGGGGCTTTGACCGCGCTTCGCACGATTATTTCCTCACCCTTGAAACCGCCATCGACGGTGCTTCGGGACAACAAGCAGCTCCTGCAAATCCTATTTCGAGATTTACCAATGGCGCCATGGGATATTTCTGTGCTTATACCATAAGTCGGGCGAGTATAATTGTGGAAGAATAATGGATTGAGCGGCATTGCACATGCCGCTCAGTCGGATTTTCAGAAAAGCATCGTGTAACAGTTAAGCGAAAATTGTATTTCCGCTTAATTTACAATTCTTTCAGGCCTGCAGCGTCAAACAAACCGCTTACTAAACGTCCTTTCCAGATCATCGATTTGCGCTTGGTAATCGGCGCGAAACTCTTCATCGAGCTGACTGAATAGTTTGTGGATTTTTCGCAGGTTTTGGTCACTCATGCTTTCAAACCGACGATTGTTAAATCCATGCTTCCAGTGATCGAAAAAACCCTGTTGAAAATGCAGCATCAACTCAAGCTCACCGCGTAAATGACTTGTAAAACGACGGTATTTACTGATTAATCGCAAGGATTTCCGTAAACTTTTATTGAGCGCCCACACCGAATAAAAAGGCTCTTTCCAAACCACATCCAGCTCTGCTTTTAGCTTTTCGGCGTAAAACTGTGGGTCGTCGGCATCGCTAATTAAATACGACAAAAACTCCTTGTTTTCCTTTTTCAATTTGGCCATGCGGGTGCACAAGGCCATGAGCTGCGCCTTGTCGAGCAGGGCCAACTCTTTTTTGATATCACTCAGCTTCTCCATCACTTCCGGGTTTGGGGTTTGCAGACTGTTTAGGCATACGTCCGGCCTTTTTCAGGGCTTCACGTAAAATCCATTCGAGCTGACCATTGGTGCTTCGAAACTCATCGGCAGCCCATTTTTCCACAGCCTTTAACATCTCTTCATCGAGACGCAACACAAATGGCTTTTTCTTGCTCATACAATTAGCGATTTGCGTCTCAATTCGTGCAACAGGGCCTCTAAAGTTTCCGATTTTCGAGTGCCGATTAACACCTTGGTGCCATCGTTGAGTTCCAGTTGTAAACCACGGTCGCCGGTTACGTTGTAAGCCCGGTTTTTCCGACTTCCTTTGAGCCCCCAGCCTCCGTATTCGGTAAGCGGACTGTAGTTTCTAAGCTCAGCCTTCTTCACCTCTGTCCACAGGATCACTCTGGGCTTTCGCTGCAGAGGGAACCAACGCACGCGAATGTAATCCTCCGTTATTTCGGTGCGCATGTTCCCTCCTACCGTGAGAAAAATTAAGAGTCCAAAGGCAATCATCAACACCCAAACACCTGTCCAGTCGATACTGCCATCAGGCTTTGCCTTAGAAAACACGATGGTAAAAGCGACGATTATTCCGGGAAAAACGCCCCACATGATGGGGTTTTGCCACATGGCTTGACGCTCCTTGAACAACACAACCGGTTCCATGGCTTTATTGAATTAATTGTTCAATGTGCCCGCATTAATTACAGGGCTAGCCGAGCGCTCAGAGCACAGTACCACCATGAGATTGCTCACCATGGCCGCTTTGCGTTCTTCGTCGAGTTCGATCACCTGCTTTTGCGACAAGCGCTCCAGGGCCAGCTCAACCATGCCCACGGCACCTTCCACAATTTTGGTTCTGGCGGCCACTACCGCTGTAGCCTGCTGGCGCTGCAACATAGCCTGGGCAATCTCTTGCGAATAGGCCAGATTTGAGATCCGCGCTTCGATCACCTGAATTCCGGCAATGGCAAGGCGTTCCGCGAGCTCCCGCTCAAGCTGGTGGTTGATTTCATCGCCACCCGAACGCAAGCTGAGCTCACTGTGGTCGTCGTCGAAAGTATCGTAAGGATACATGCCCGCCAGCTTACGAATGGCCGACTCGCTCTGAATTTTCACAAACAGCTCGTAATTGTCCACCTCAAAGGCGGCCTTGAAGGTGTCTTCTACCTTCCAAACCAGCACGATTCCAATCATGATGGGGTTACCCAGCTTGTCGTTTACCTTAATCGGCTGGCTTTCGTTGTTTCTTGCACGAAGCGAAATTTTCTTCTTCGCGTAAAAAGGGTTCATCCAGAAAAATCCATTGTCTTTCACGGTTCCCTTGTACGAACCAAACAACACCGCTACTACCGATTCATTGGGGTTCACAATGGTGAGACCGATCATGAGAATAAAGGCTACAATGGGGATTACAATGGCCGGAACGACCCATTCCTTGGCAATGCAAAAGCCGGCCACGCCTAAGAGCGACAGTGTAACGAAGAGCATTAAGGCTCCGGATCCGGGTTTAATAGTTTGTTCTTTCATTTGATATTGTTTTGATATCACAAAGATATTGCAATAAATTCAAAACTTCCAAATGAAATCGTAAAAAACAATGCAATCAGTATCTTCGTCGCACAAACTCAAACAATGCCCCTCTATTTCCACGGCAACGCACCACTCAAGTTTCAGCATCAGTATCTTGTAACGCTAAACTACATTATACCCTACCTCGAAGCTCAGCAGGTCTTTAGGCCGGGCATGCACGTGTTGGAGGTGGGTTGCGGCGAGGGCGGCGTGCTTAAAGCCTTTGCGGAACGCGGCTGCAAGTGCACGGGTATGGATTTGTCGACTTCGAAAATCGAAAATGGCAAGCAGTTGCTGGCCGAAGAGGTGGCCGCCGGAACCATGGAATTGTTCAGCGCCGACATCTACGATCAGTCGACCATGGACCGCTTTCGGGAGCATTTTGATTTGATTGTATTGAAAGATACCATTGAGCACATTCCTGACCAAGAGCGGGTTATGGCGCAGCTTCAGGTGTATCTCAAGCAGGGTGGTCGCCTGTTTTTTGCCTTTCCGCCCTGGCGCATGCCTTTTGGTGGACATCAGCAAACGGCCACCACCAAATGGGGCAAGCTCCCCTGGATGCATCTGTGGCCTCGTGGCCTGTACAAGACCTGGCTCGAAAAATTGGGCGAGCCCGAAGCCACCGTTCAGTCGCTGCTTGAGATTTACGACACCCGAATTTCTATCGATCGTTTCGAACGCATTGCCCGCCAAACAGGCTACAGAATTGTCAATCGGCGCTTGTATTTGATAAACCCCATTTATCGCTACAAATTTGGTCGTTCGCCCCGCGTGCAATTCGCTCCGCTGGCTGCCATTCCCTGGTTCCGCGACTTTGTGAGCACCACCGCATATTATATTCTCGAGCGGAAGTAAGCGGTAATAACAATTTAATTTTCCGGCTTTACCATTCCAACTTTTATGTGGATGTGGGCGCATGCCTCGCTGAACTTCTCGTTAGGCTGAGGCTATATCGCCGGGCACGGCTTGAAGGAAGCAGGGAGTCCTGGCGTCTCAGCGGGAGATTGTTGCAACACCGGTGCTTATAGCGTTGAATGTTAAAGGTATAACGTATTGTGTATAGCGTACGATGTATTGTAACATTAGGGTCATCGATCTCCGTGTTGACTAATTAATTCCATTTTTCCCAATTCCGCTTTTCCCTCAAACTCAACAAAACACATTTAATTCATATATA
>CANHCM010000264.1 GCA_947459155.1 Bacteroidota bacterium
ACCTGGAACATCAACGCCTTGAACAACAAGGGCGAACGCGAAGTAGAAGCCAGCAAGCTGCATGAGCCATTCAACAACGGCAGCCTGAGCTTCGATTCAACCGTAACGGTCGAAAACACCGATCCCTCAAACCTCATCAACGAGTACCGAGATACGGAAGTCTTCGCCCGCAATTACGGCTTAGTGTACAAGCGTTTCGTCGATGTAGAGTACGTATTACCACCAGCCACCGGCATTCGCAGCGGCGTGGTGTACACCATGAAAGCCATCGAAAAAGGAACGGAATAAATCTACAATACCAGATTTTACAGGCCTTCCAAACGATAATTTACAATTTATTGATTGATTTTTTGGGCGTTGCCGCAATGCCGCTTCATCATACTTTGATGCCCAATCGTCCGCGGCCGCGCTTTCTGTTGCAAGTCCTCGCGCATTCCGCTCCGCTCGATGCGCTCCGGGCTTTTCACGCCAATCGCTAACGCCAGCATACGGTTGCATTGGAGCAATTGGGTTTATTGGGCAAACGGAATAACTTAGGGTGTAAATTGGCGTACGTTCGTGGCTGCAGGAAATTGAGCGTGAGCTAAAATGGGGAATAATGGGTTTGAGGGAATTTCAAACAACTAAATAATGTCCAGTTTTTTTGCTAATAAACTGGACACGTTAGCTATCATTGCATAACAATAAATGGAATGAAAACCTCAGAATACATATCATTTACTATTGATAGACTACCCATAGGTTACGTTTTTACCTATGTCGAATTTATTTCTGAGGTGAGTAAAAAGGAAGCGGTAATTAAAGCCCTTAAGAGAATGGCTGCTTTGGGCAAAATTGCGAAACTACACCGGCTAAGCATTTACAAAAGATCAACTGAAGAGTTGCTAGAGATAACTAGCTCAGAAGATAAATGGAATCCCAAAGCAGTTAATCAAGCAAAAGAAGAATTAAGAAAAAGGAACGTTTCAGATAAGGCTATCACAAATGCAAATATTTAGCCGAGAAATCTGATAGAATTGAAATGCTAAAACGCGCTAAAGAATCATTTTCAGTTCTTGATTTCTTATTAAAACCAACCAAAACAGTAATTGAAATACTGTTCTCTTGGGAACTAAAAAAAGAAGGCTACACAAAGAAAGCAACTCAACAAAAATGGATATTTGCAGGAATAATTAGGGCCTACTGAAAAAGTCAGAAATGCATCAAATGCAAGGCGACAAGGCGAAGCTGTATACGAATACCGCGAGCCGCGGGCAACGAAGCAGATGATGTATTTCTGGCTAACGAAATGTTTAAGAGTTTGAAAGATAATCTGCACAGGAATCAAGAGAACTAAGCTCAAAACCTTGCACTTAAATCGGTTCAAACAGTTGCTAAACTTCCAACAATAAATTCATTGAGTGTTTTTCAGTAGGCCCTAATTACCTTAATCACAACTCTACTAATCATGAAATTTTGACATCAAAGAATGCAATCTTAAGGTAAAACGGATCTGGCAGAAGTGGCAGTTAAGTGCTTAGTAACACAGTTTTTACTAAATTTGAAGCTCAGTGCTTCCGTTGAAGTTCTTGGCTAAAAATCGCCACCTTCGCCAGGCCCGAAAGCATTACCACTCATTTTAAATGACGACAAAAGAGACATTAAAACACCAAAAATATGAACGAAATAATTTGCCCAAATTGTAAGAAAGCATTTAAGGTTGACGAAGCAGGTTTTGCAGACATACTCAAACAAGTTCGTGACCATCAATTCGAAGAAGAAATTCTTAACCGACTTGCACTAGCCGAAAAAGAAAAAGAAAGTGCGGTAAAATTGGCTGAAGCAAATGTTCGAAATTCATTACAAGAACAACTTTCAAAAAAAGACCAGGAATTAGCAAAGCTCAAAGCAGAAAAGGAAGTTGAATTATCTCAAAAGCTTTCTCAAAAAGAAAATGAACTATTGCAGTTAAAAGCAAAAATTGAGAATGCTGAAGTCGAAAAAAAGTTGGCGGTTACTGAAGCTACAAAGAAAATAGAGAAAGAGCGAGATGAGCTTGCTAACGCAATCCAATTGAAAGAGACCGAAAAAGAGTTACTCAAAAAGTCGCTTACAGAGAAATACTTGGCCGACCTGAAAGAGAAAGATGCGATTATTAAACACAAAGACGAAGAAATTGCTCTTAGAAAGGATATGAAGCTAAAACTATCCACAAAAATGATAGGCGAAACACTGGAACAGCATTGTGAGACTGAATTCAATAAACTGCGCGCTACTGCTTTTCAAAAGGCATATTTCGAAAAAGACAATGATTCAAAATCGGGAAGTAAAGGAGATTTTATCTACAGAGAAAATGATGATGCCGGCAATGAAATCATTTCGATAATGTTTGAAATGAAAAACGAAGGAGACGAAACAACAACTAAAAAGAGAAATGAAGATTTTTTAAGAGAACTTGACAGAGACCGAACTGAGAAAAAGTGTGAATACGCTGTTCTTGTTTCATTGTTAGAAGCAGATAGCGAGTATTACAATACAGGTATCGTGGATGTCTCACATAAATATCCCAAAATGTACGTTGTTCGCCCGCAATTTTTTATTCCAATTATCACTTTATTGCGAAATGCAGCAATGAATTCAATTCAGTATAAAGCTGAACTTGCATTGGTAAGAAGTCAGAATATTGACATTACCAATTTTGAAGAAAAAATGAACAAGTTTAAAGAAGGGTTTTCCAGAAATTATGAATTAGCTAGTCGAAAATTTAAAGATGCAATAAACGGTATTGACAAGACAATAAAGGAATTGGAAAAAACAAAAGAAGCTTTATTGTCCTCTGAAAACAACCTAAGACTTGCCAATGAAAAAACGGAAGACTTGACCATTAAAAAGTTAACACACGGAAATCCTACAATGAAAGCTAAATTTGACGAATTGAATAAACAACAAAATGGATAAAAAACGAGTGCAAACAGCAAATTCGCGTCATTTTTAGCATCTCATTTTTTGTTCAATTCGCACCTTCATTAACTGCCACACGGCTCAAGCGGAATTACAAATTCTGCTTAACGTTAAGTTTATGGTCAATCGAAGGCAAGTCCTTGATTGAGATTTCTGGGTAAACCGAGAGCGCGCCCGGGATTGGAGCAAGCTACCGTGTAGCGCGGAAAGCCCGAAAAGGCGCCCCCTCAAAAAAAAGCCACAATGTGAAGAAACACTCAGCCAAATGCGCTGTTGTGCGCGATGTGCTCCGGAGTGCCAGGTTTTTGTCGATGCGTAAAACAGTTCTGATGCAAAAGCGTTTGTATCTTGTCGCCACAATTATGCAGAATCCTCGTTCACTCCTCTCGATCATAACAGCCCTAGTGCTCTCGCTCAACGCTATGGGCCAATCGGCCAGCGCGCCCGGTAAATTCTGGGTGCAGTTCAGCGATAAAAACAATTCGCCCTACAGCCTCGAAAATCCGTCGGAATTCCTGAGCGAAGCCGCCTTGCAACGGCGTGCCAACCAAGGCATTGCCTTACAATGGAACGATTTACCGGTAAACCCGTCGTACGTTCAACAGGTGGCGGCAACGGGTGCCACGGTGCTTCACCGAAGCCGCTGGTTTAACGGTGTAACGGTCTCAGTAAGCGACACTTCGCTCATGCAGCAGATCCGCAGCCTGCCCTTTGTGAACAGAACATCGCAGGTGGCCCGCCTCAAGATTAAGTCGCCCGCCGATGAGCTGATGGCCGACCTGATGCGCATGGCCGAACAACTCGAAAACGCCAATACCACGCCTCCGGCCAAGGCTGCAGCCGCCCTGAGCACCTTTAGCAACCCTACCGAAGCTTACGGAGAAGCCGCCACGCAAACAACGATGATTGGCATCGAAAAGCTGCATGCACTCGGCTACCGCGGCCAATCGATACCCATCGCCGTGCTGGATGCGGGCTTTTTCAAGGTGAATGTTTTCAATCATTTCGACTCACTCTTTCAAAACAATCGGATCCTCGGAA
>CANHCM010000265.1 GCA_947459155.1 Bacteroidota bacterium
ACTTTCGCTTTGGGCTTTCTGCCACGCCCGTCAGGTTCAGTTTTTTCGCGGGTTGGAATGATGAGCGTTTCTTTGTACTGAACCGGAGGAATTCCGCTCGAAGCGGCCAGTTTAGGGTAAGTTACTTTGTATTCGGCGTCGGCCATAACACGAATCAGCTCAATGTTAAAGTTCCATTTGGCCTCTTCGTCGTAGCTGAAAAGGAATTTTTGGTGAGGATCGTCGATGTGATCCACCAATTCGGTTTTCTTCAACCGGGTATCCTGTTCACCCTGCATTTCTCCAATCACGGCGCCCCTTCTCCAGTTGTGGTCGGCCAGATAGAAAACGCCCTTATGCCGGGTGTCAAATCCTACCGATTTGAGAATCTCCACATAGAGATCGGCAAAAGTTTGGTCGGCTTTGAAATCGATGTCACGAACAATGTCATCGTAATCGTCGAAGGTAATGCGGAAGCGGAGGATGCTCATGATTTTGCGGAAGGAGTTTCGGAGATAGATTCTTTTAGAAGCTTAACAGGCTGAAGTCCAAGTTTACGACCTTCTTCGAGTAAAAAAGCGTAGGCTTCATCAAAACGATTGGGAATTTGCCCCTCGAGAATGCCTTCGCGAATGGCCGCTTTGATGATTCCAATCTCAGGTCCGGGCTTGATGCCAAAAGTTTCCATGATATCGAGTCCGGAGATGGGCGGCTGCCAGTTACGAAGCCTGTCTTTCTCCTCAATTTCTTTGAGTTTTAATTTGACGAGTTCAAAGTTAGCCAAATACCGTTTCACCTTCTCTTTGTTTTTCGAGGTGATGTCGGCCTGACACAGCAGCATCAGGTCGTCGATATCGTCGCCGGCTTCGAAAAGCAATCTTCTTACGGCCGAATCGGTAACTTGTTCCTTGCTCAGCACAATTGGCCGCAAATGCAGCTGTACCAGCTTCTGAACGTACTTCATCTTTTCGTTCAGAGGCAGTTTTAGCCTGCGAAAAATGCCGGGAACCATCCGCGCCCCTTTGTCTTCGTGCCCGTGAAATGTCCAGCCCTGAGCCGGATCGTAGCGTTTGGTGGCCGGTTTGGCAATGTCGTGGAGGATGGCTGCCCAGCGCAGCCAAAGCTGATCGGTCGTAGCGCTCAGGTTATCGAGCACCTGAAGGGTATGGTAAAAGTTGTCTTTATGGCTTTTCCCGTCGATGGTATCAACACCGTGGAGGGCCATCATTTCCGGAAAGATTAGCTCCAACAAACCTGAATCGGAAAGCAGCTTAAAGCCACGCGAAGGCAATGGTGAAAGCACAATTTTATTGAGCTCGTCGGCGATTCTTTCTGTCGAAACGATGGCAATTCGTTCCCGATTTCGCACTATGGCCTGAAACGACTCTTCGTCGATTTGGAAGTTAAGCTGACTGGCAAAACGAATGGCACGAAGCATCCTCAAAGGATCGTCGCTGTATGTTTGATCGGGCGCCAAAGGAGTGCGCAAAATGCCCGATCGGAGGTCATCAATACCCTTAAAGGGGTCAACCACCTCATTTAAAAGCGGGTTCAGCGAAACCGCCAAAGCGTTGATGGTAAAGTCGCGCCGCGCCTGATCTTCCTCCAAAGTGCCATCTTCCACGATAGGTTTCCTCGAATCGCTTCGGTACGACTCTTTCCTGGCCCCCACAAATTCGAGCTCTACCGTTTCGGTGTGGATCATGGCAGTGCCGAAATTCTTAAAGAAGTTGACCTTCACACCCGGCCCCATTCGGCGGGCTACAGCATGCGCAAAATCGATTCCGCTGCCCTCCACTACAATGTCAATGTCTTTCCTTGAGCCTCTGTTCAGCAGGCAATCCCGAACATAGCCTCCAATGACAAATGCCCGTACTTTTTCCTGGATTGCTACCTCAGAAAGCAAATGAAACAATGGGTCGGAGAGTGAAAGGGAATTCAAAGCGGCGGCAAAAATAGCCTTTTTCGGCGCTTAACGCAGCAAGCTTAGCACCTGTTCCACTTCAATTTGCTCGGCGCACTTAAAATGTTGCTTCGGACAAGCCTTGTGTCCATGCAAGCCGCACGGTCGGCAGGGTAGGGGCTCAGGGGTTTGCAGAACAGCACGCTGATCGGAAAGTGGACCAAAACCAAACTCCGGAATGGTTGAGCAGAAAATGGCCGCCACCGGAGCATTCACAGCCGAAGCCAGATGCATAGGCGCCGAATCATTCACCACATTGAGCTTAGCACCGCGCATAAAGGCAGCCGATTCGGTTAAACTGAACCGCCCGCAAAGATTAAACACCGATTCACGCCCAGCCTGATGGGCAATCCAATCGCACAATCCGGCATCGCCCGGCGCTCCTAACAAATACACCTCCAGCGCCTCAGGTAGCCTTTGAATCAACTCTACCCATTTGTGCCGTGGCCACTGCTTGGTAAACCACACCGAAGCCGGCGATAAGGTAATGTAAGGCCTCGACGGAAGTTCGACCTTTGGCGTATACAGCCTGGGGCGAGCCTGGCCTCGAATATTCAGTGGAGCCAATAAATCGAGGTTTCGCTCACATTCATGTTTGCCACTGTTGAGGTCGTGATGAATCTTGTGGCTAAAAAAGGCCGAAAACGGATTTCGGTCGAAACCAATCCTTACCGGAGCTCCCGAAAATGCGGTGAGAAGTCCCGATGCCGCAAAGCGTTGGCAGTTGATAACAACGTCGTAGCGCTGACTCCTGATGGTTTTCAACAGCGCCATCAAGTGGCGGTACTTCGCTCCTTTCTTATCCCAAACATGCAAAGTCGAAACATGCGGATTGTCGATCAGCAACGATTCATTGCCCTTACGTACAAGCACATCAAGTCGGGCTGTCGGAAGCGCACTCGCAATGGCTTCAATGATTGGGGTGGCCAAAATAACGTCCCCAATAAATGCGGTTTGAATGAGTAGAATGCGCTGGCTCAATCGAGTGCAAAATTCACCCGCACAGTGATCGATGCGGTTTTGTTTCGGGACGAAGTATTGAATGTGCCTCCCCAGGAATAATCTTCGTTGCTGTTTTGTCCGGTAATCTGGAAGATGCCCATTTCGCCGGTTTCCATGCTGGAAAGGTCGGCACCGGCATTTTCGGCAATTTTCTCCGCGCGAACCCTTGCATCTTTGGCCGCAGCCGCCAACAGATCGATTTTCAAATCAGCCAAACGGGTGTAATAGTATCTGGGGTTTTCAGAATAGAGCTCAATGCCTTCGTTGATTAACTCAGTCACTTCTCGGGAGGTTCGCTCCACGCCATCCACATTTTTTGATTCAACAGTAACACCCTGGCTCAAACGAAAACCTGAAAATTCGGTGCTCTCAGAGCCATCGGGGTAACGTCTCGTACTGAACTCTTTCCCGATGTCGACCGCAGAAAACACCAATTCTTTCTCAGGTATACCTTTGGAAATCAAATACGCCTTCACTTTTTCCTGGTCCATTTTCAAGGCATTGAAGGCATCTTGCAGGTTGAGCGCCCGTTTGGTATAGCGGGCAGTCCAAACGATGAGGTCGGAATTGAAGTCGCGTGATGCCAATCCGGTAACCGAAATACTGCTTGGCCTTCGCTTCGATTTCAAATAGGAACTACCCAGCAGGTAAGCCGATGTTACAACAGCTAAGGCGATTAGAATTGTATTCAGGTGGTTTTTCATGGGTCTGGGTTAAACAGCCACGTGATAATCACGCAGGGCTTCGTTTAGCGATGTTTTGAGGTCGGTGCTGGGTTTTCGTTGACCAATAATCAACGCGCAGGGAACCTGATAAGTACCTGCCGGGAAACTTTTTGGTAGGCTTCCCGGAATAACCACCGAGCGTTCGGGAACGAAGCCCTTGTATTCGACAGGTTCAGAGCCGCTTACATCAATAATTCGGGTGCTGGAAGTAATCACCACATTGGCACCCAACACTGCTTGTTTTCCAATACGAACGCCTTCAACCACAATGCAGCGGGAGCCAATAAAGCAACCATCTTCTACAAT
>CANHCM010000266.1 GCA_947459155.1 Bacteroidota bacterium
CCGGGAAATTCCCATTGCCATCGTTGAGCAGGCTCCAAATGCGGCCTGAGCAGTAGTCGGTTACGAAATAACGTGAGTACAGGTCGCCATACACCGAACCGCGGTACACATAACCACCGGTGATAGAGCAACCGTTGGGGTTGCTGTGGTCGTAACTAAACACAGGGAACACATAGTTAGATGCGCTCTGGCAGCCCGAAGTATTGTAAGTTGCATCGGCCTCGTAGCAGCGCCAGCCATAGTTTTCGCCACCATTTGAGGAGGCCGGCTGGTAGTTCACTTCTTCGTAAACGTTTTGTCCCACGTCGGCAATCCACATGTCGCCATTGACGCGGTCGAAGCTCCAGCGCCAGGGGTTACGAAGCCCTTGAGCCCAGATTTCATCGCGCACGGCATTACCGGGGTCGTTGGCTGCGGTAAAGGGATTGTCGGAAGGAATGTTGTAGCTGGCACCAGTCGTGCTTACATCAATACGGAGCATTTTACCCAGCAGGCTTTGCGGATTCTGGGCATAATTCTGTGGATCGCCACCCGAGCCGCCATCGCCCATGCCGATGTACAAATAGCCATCGGGTCCAAAGAGTGTGCAGCCCCCGTTGTGGTTGGAGTAGGGCTGGTTGATGGTGAGGAGGATTTGCTCTGAGCTTACATCGCCGGCATCGGGATTTCCGGGAGTAACCGTATAACGGGCCACAACCGTATTTCCGCTATTGTTGATGTAGTTCACATAAAAGCGCCCGTTGGTGGCATAGTTGGGGTCGAAGGCGAGTCCCAGCAGACCGCGTTCATCGGAATCGCCGGTGATGTTGAACACCCGCGAGTTAATGTCCATAAATGTCGTGCTGGCAGTGCCTTGGTAAGGACGGAAGAATTTAATCACCCCGGCTTTTTCGCAAACAAAAAGGCGGTCGTCGCCGGCGTTTGCCAAGGTGGTTACGCGGGTAAAGCCGCTACCCACCTGGGTGAGTGTGAGTGTAGGTGTTTGGGCTGCCAAACCTGCCGAGAGGAGCAATGATGCAGCAATGGAAAGCAATTTCATGGTTGGGTATTTAGCGGTTATTTGTTGAGCTCGGCAAACGTTTTCACAGCATTGAACTTCTTTGCCGCTTTGCCTTTGCGGATAATCTTCACTTTCAAAATGTAGTCGTTCTGTACAATGGCGTCTACCACTTCCTGGCCGCTGATTACCCGACCAAATACGGTATGCTTGCCGTCGAGCCATGGTGTGGCTTTGTGGGTGATGAAGAACTGTGATCCATTGGTTTTCGGTCCGGCATTGGCCATCGAGAGGATTCCGGCTTTGTCGTGTTTGAGGCCTTCTACAATTTCGTCTTTGAATTTGTAGCCCGGACCTCCCCTACCTGTTCCTTCGGGGTCGCCACCCTGAATCATAAAATCTTTGATTACGCGGTGAAACTTGAGGCTGTCGTAATAGGGCTTGCCTTTGCGGGCCGAATTCTCCAGTTTACCTTCGGCCAAGCCTACAAAGTTGGCCACAGTGAGTGGCGTTTTCTCGAATTCGAGTTGGAGCAGGATTACCCCTTTTGAGGTGGTCATCTCCGCATACATTCCTTTTTCCAGTTTTGGCTTCTTCTGGGCCTGAAGCTGCATGGCAGAGAACATGAGCAGGCCAATCATCACAAGGTGTCGCATAATGGTTTTTAAGTTGCAGCACAAAAATAGAAGAATGCGCCGGCCTTGAGGCACAAAAAAACCCGGAAACCTTTCGGCCCGGGTTTTTTACTTGAAGAGTGTTTGAGTTAGTCCTTACGGCCACCAAAAAGGCGGAGCAGGAACAAAAAGAGGTTAATGAAATCGAGGTAGAGGGTCAGGGCACCAATAATGGAAGCCTTTTTCTCAACCGCCTCACCTTCGAAGCCGTAAATGGCCATGTCTTTGATTTTCTGGGTATCGTAAGCCACCAGAGCCACAAATACAGCTACACCCACGTAGCTAATAATCCAGTAGAGGGTTTCGGAGCCGAGGAACAAATTCACCAACGAAGCGATGATAATCCCGATTAAAGCCATCATGGCGATGCTGCCAATCTTCGACAAATCGGCTTTTGTGGTGTATCCGTAAATACTCATCACACCGAAGGTGCCCGCCGTAATAAAAAACGTGAGGGCGATCGATGAGCCTGTATAGATGAGGAAAATGGAGGAGAACAAGACCCCGTTTAAGGCCGAATACGCCAGAAAAACGAGTGTGGCGGTAAGCGGCGCCATCGTGCGAATGGCCATGGTAAGCCAGCCTACGAGGAGGAAAGTGCCAATAATCAATCCCCAAAATGCGATTTTACTTCCAAACACCATTTCCAGAATAGCCGGAGATGAGGCCGTTACCATCGCCACCAATCCGGTAATCGCCAGGGCGGCGGTCATCCAGCCATACACTTTGGTCATGAATGAGGCAACTTCTGTAGCATCCCTTCCCGGGATCACGACAGCATCAATAGGTTCCTGATTAATCATTGTATATCAATTTTCGCCAAATATACGCGAAGCAAGGGCAGGCTCCATCAACTTGGGAATTTATCCTTTGGGGCGCATGCCTCGCTCGGCATCACAGAAGGCTGAGGCTTCATCGCCGGGCACCGCGTGTTCCGCTGCTACTCCTCAAAACAGAGCCTGCCCGCACTCCCTTGCCCTTCACGCTTAAGCACTCCGCCCATAAACTCGCACGCTTTCTTCACTCCCACTCCCACACTCACTCTGTTTTGCGGGGTATCCGCTGCACCCGCTTGCGCGAAGGGAGGCGGGAATCTTTAGTCGTAAGTCTTTAGTCTTTAGAAGGAAACAGTTCGATCATTTGAACCTTGTTCGGCTGAAATTGCACTGCCGCCGCACTTTCACCCATAAACCCCGTTTTACCGATACAGTATCGTCTCTCCCGCGGAGAGAGATGAGAGAGAGAGGTAAAAAAACGGGCCCCTCCGTCAACCGGAGAGGCCCGCCTCAATAAAGATCAAATCGATTACTGCTTAATTAGCGGTAAGTTGTACAGTTTACCGTCGGCAGTCTCCACAGTTACCATGTACTGTCCTGGAGCCAGATCGCCGGTTTGGAGCGTAAATGGCGTTACTCCTTTCTCCAATACAATCTGGTAGTTGCTGATGACTCTTCCGGTTATATCGATCACGCGAACCCATCCTTTGCCCGACTGATCGCCGTTAATCATCACATGACTAAACTCGTTGGTTGGGTTAGGGAACAAGCTTACGCCGCTTACTGAAGAACCACTGAAGTTCACAGCCACCGGACCAAACAGCTCAAAGTCGCCGTTAAAGTCGGTTTGACGCAAGCGGTAGTAAGAGACTCCGGGCAGCGGATTGACATCAATCAACTGGTAGTTGCGGGTAAGCGATGAGTTTCCGGCACCATCAACCGTTCCGATTGGCGTGAAATTCATGGCATCAGCCGAACGCTCTATCGTAAAGTAATCGTTGTTGATTTCCGAAGCCGTAGTCCAATTCAACACCACTGTATTTCCGACTACATCCGCGCTGAAATCGAGCAGCTCCACCGGAAGTGGTGAGCCATCGCCGGCAGCGGTGAACTCCGAGAACGTAGTGAGATTCTCCCAGGTAAAGGTCTTGGTTGGCAAATCGAAGTTGGCCGCTGTACCATCAATGGCATTGGCTCCCGAACCCGGTGCGCTGATCCAGCCTGGCGAAGGCGTAGAGCTGGTGTATTTCACCGGACGGTAGGTTGATTCTGTTCCAACCACGTCGGCTGCAGCGTAGGTAAACTCAACATCGTACACCGGACTTGCCGCCAATCCACTTGGTTCTACTCTCCAGTAGCGATTCAGGTAATGGGTAGAACCAACCGCGTTTGGATGCGATACCGTAAAGAGCGTTGTGGTAATGAACGATCCCGATTGTGCACCATTGTCGAGGTTAACGGTAAACGGCGAATAATTGGTCGCATCGCCTACAGGGAAGAGATAATCTACCGCGTTCAGGTTGGTA
>CANHCM010000267.1 GCA_947459155.1 Bacteroidota bacterium
GGTCCAATTACGGAGGCCGAGCCGGCTGCATTTGTGCGTGCGTTTGAGCAGCACGTGCTCTGCAATCAAGTGTTGGTGAGGGCTCTTCTCCCCTCAATGAAGCAAAAGGGCTATGGAAGAGTGATCAACATTATTTCGACCTCGGTGAAGCTCCCGCTGCATGGCTTAGGGGTTTCGAATACGATTAGAGCAGCAGTGGCCAACTGGGCTAAAACTCTGGCAAACGAGCTGGGTAAATTCGGAATTACGGTAAACAATGTTCTTCCGGGCGCCACATTAACCGGTCGCTTAGAGCAGATCATTGACAATAAAGCGAGCAAAATCGACCGAAGCAACCGCGAGGTAGAGGCAGAAATGCTGGCTGAAATTCCGGTAGGAAGATTTGCAAAACCCGAAGAAATTGCCTGGGCGGTTTGTTATTTGGCTTCGCCGGCTGCCAATTACGTAAACGGCATTAATCTACCGGTTGATGGCGGAAGAACCGGAAATCTCTAGGTTATTAGTGATTTGAGCTATCGGTCAGGCGGTTTATTCTCGCATTGTAAAATGGTAGCTTCGCTGATGACGAATAATCCAGTGTAAGATTGTTTAAAAGCGATATTTCTTTGGATTCGTAAATGCAGTAAAACCCAAATCACCGAAGTACCGGTTCTTCGTATGCACGGAGAATCGTGATGAAATAACTCTGAATAGGCATTTCCTATTCCTCTTTAAGGAATGTATACCACGCGTTGAGCGTCTATTTGAGATTGGTATTTACACTGGACGAAGTAAATTCCGGGAGCATATTTTTTAAGGTCAATTTGTGGCGATAAACCTGCGCCCTGTTCACATACCCGACCGGATGCGTCGAACAATCGGTACTCGGTAAATTCATTGGATTGAATTTGCAGCAAACCCTTGGTCGGATTTGGAAATAGCTGAAGCTTTTGTTTAACCGGAAGCACCGTCGAGGTGGTCAATCCACTGCATAATTCAACACGACTATTTTCGGCAACCCAGCGCATAAAGCTGGCTTGTTCGTTGGTAAAACTCACCTGGCAATCGGGGAAGCTGTAATCCATGTAATTCTCGAACATATCGGGAAGGTTTTGACCGAGAATATTATCCACACATGTATTTTGAACAGGGCATTCAAATGCCGAATTATCGGACATGGATGGAGTATCATCAATTCCGTCATCACCAAAGCAATCGAAATCGTCGCCCCAAATATGACGCAGACCAAAGTAATGACCAACTTCGTGAAGAACCACTTTCTGAGCCTGCGAGGCAATCGATCCAAAAAACTCGCTTTGTATGAGAACACCGTCGATTAACTCTGACGGATCAAAAGGGGGCCAATTGGGCAATCCGCCGGGCGGTGTTGCATAGCCGGCGACAATTGGCGCTCCGGATGCATCAGCAGTGTTACAAACCCAAATGTTCAGGTATCGATTCACATCCCAAGGGTCACTTCCACCAAAGGCTGTAACTTTTGCCGCTTCGGCCAACAGATCTGAAATCGCACCAAAGCCTTCTACATCGGTATCAATTCTCACGATACCATTGGATGGATTGCCTTCAGGATTGGTACTTGCTAGTGTAAACCAAATATTTGAAGGTTCGCCTGTGATGCCATCAAATACGGGTCGAATATCGTTAGTATCTGCATTCTGGTGGTTCATACCGAGGTTTAAACGATCTATTTCTTGTTGAACCTGTACATTACTAATAGATGGACCAGTTGGGTCTTGTAAAATATGTACCACCACTTGAACGGTGCAAACTTCGGTGCTTCTTTTAATGGCGGTTCGAGCTTTCAGGGTAGAGGAAAAAAACGCTTCGTTGAAATGTGCGTTCTTCTGCCTGAATTGCTGCTGAATCAATTCAGCGCCGCAATGTGTATGGGGTTTCTGAGACCATCCGGCCGTGGCCGAAAAAAGAAAAATGATGAAGGCGAAGTATCGAATAAACATGGGCTAAAGATAATTAACAATTTAAACCCCTGGTTTAACAATGTAACCTATGGATGAAATCCAAAAAGTCGAAAACGAAACAAAAGATCGCATTAAGGATTATCGGAGGCTCGCCTCAGTCGGTCGTTGATAGCTTTACCTAAACCGGTGTTTGGTGCAAATTCGGCTAAAATTCGATTGGCGGGAAAATCATCGGCCTGGCGTAATAAATCGAAAAGCCTTGCTGCTGCTGAGCTGTCTGTGCCATCGAGACTTAATTGAAGCTGTCGGTCGCGCGGAAAATCAGCTCTGAATTCGTGAAAAACCAAAAGTACCGGATTGTCATCCGCGTAGCGCTGTAAAAGAAGATCCAGATTGCCCGTTAATATGGACTTTCGTGGCGAATAATGCGACTTTAGCATGCCCGGTGCACGTGGATCTGAGCTTTGATTTAATTGAACGTTCACTGGACCGATAATCCGCTCAATGGCTTCCTGAGAAAGGCCTCCCAGCCGGAAAATTGTGGGTTTATTGGCGACCATTCCAACAATCGTGCTTTCGAGGCCAACGCGACAAGGTCCACCATCTAAGATATACGGAATGAGCGTACCCAGTTGGGCCTGGACATGCTCGGCTTTTGTGGGACTTACATACCCAAAGGGGTTGGCACTCGGCGCTGCAAGCGGAAAGTCGAGTATATCAAGCAATTCCTGCACAAGCGGGTGCGCAGGCATGCGGAAAGCGGCTTCGGGCAGGCCACTGCAGGTAAGGTCGGGAATACGCGCCGACCGAGGGAGCAAAAGCGTGAGTGGGCCGGGCCAAAAGGCATCAGCCAACTTTTTCAAAGGCGCAGGAAAATCGGTAATGAGCGCTGAAAGCTGCGTGTAAGAAGCCACATGAACAATAAGTGGATCGAAAAAAGGACGACTCTTCACCTTAAATATTTCCGCCACACGCATTGGATCGAGCGCATTGCCCGCCAGCCCATAAACCGTTTCGGTAGGAATGGCCACAACGGTATGTTGCAGAAATGCTGCAGCTTCCTGAACTAAATTCCCAATTTTGGCCATGCCGCAAAGGTACAAGGGTATGTAAGAAATCCGAATGCTCTGCTGAAACTGCGAAAGCGCCTTTCAGTAAACCATTTTATGAAGATGCAATTCGTTTTGTGGAGCAGCGCTATTGTGCTTGGTTCCTGTAAAAAAGAGAGTTTGCCAGGACCGGAAATTTTGCAACCCAACAAACCGGTTCAGGAAAACATCAGTCGAAACTCCGCATCGGAGAAGAGTTTCAGCGTAGGAAATAAAACCTACATCGCTGGATTCACGCAGCTTTCGCAGAATCAAGACGCCTATGTTCTTTGTTTGGAAAATGATGCCATAGTTTGGTCGAAATATTATGACAAAAGTCCCGATGACTCGCGGGCTGCCGCTTTAGTAGCCAATACACAGAACTTGTATGTGGCATTTACTTGCACGGGAGGCAATACGGATTTTCGGGCTTCACAGGGAAGTTTTCAGGAGAGTTACGGAACCGGCGGAGGGCCAAAGATTCTGTTTTTGGCCCGCATCAACCCACAAACCGGTAATATCGAGAAGGCCACATTCGTGGGATGCCGAATCGACAATGGAAAAACGAACACGTTACGATTAAAGGACAACGAGCCTGAACCGCTCAGACTGCGGGCGAATGGAAACATTGAAGTGCTGGCCACCAAGGCTTACGACAGAGCCGACGGCAGGCTGACGCCCAATATTGGTCCTGACGAAGACTGCCGCGTTTCGGGAGGAAGCTGGAGAGGCTTGTTTGATTCTTCGCTTTCGTTGCTAGAAGGTGATTGTTTACCGGAGTGATTGCGGTAAATTTACCGCATGCGAATTATTGCTATTTTATGGATGACCTGTTTGTGTTTACCAGCATTGGGTCAGCAGAAAAACAGCGAGAAGACTAATCCATCAGTTCCAAAGGCACAAGGTAGTATTTGGGAA
>CANHCM010000268.1 GCA_947459155.1 Bacteroidota bacterium
CCTGAAGCTTAGGTTAAAGAGAGTTTTGTGGAGGGGTTTGGTCGATGGACATGAGTAATTTTAAAGCCTCAGTGTTTTCGTGAACAATTTCCCGGCTCCGGTGGAGCCTACAGTGCCATTTGGAAACGGCAGCCCCAAGCCTCACGGGTAAAAACGCAATACGTTGTACGCAGCACGTTATACGCCCCCAAAACAACGTTCCACCAAATGTTACCGTGAATAAAGTCTAAAGACTCAGGACTCAAGACTTCAGACTTTTCCATTTGAAAACGAAGCCCCAAGCCTCACGTGTAAAAACGCAATACGTTGTGCGCAGTACGTTATAAGCTTCTATTAAAGACGTCCATTTAAATTTGCCGAGAACAAAGTCTAAAGCCCAAGAACTCCAATCAGGACATCCCGACCTATCTATTTGGTAAAATAATGATAGCTTTGTAATTCTTGTGTTCATGAGGTCACATGGCCGATTCTTGAGAATCAAAAACAGGCATTGCATCAGACCAAGAAACAAGAGAGTTCGCTATGAAGAAGTTTTGCTTATTGTTTGCGCTTTTGCTGGTACTCTTATCTGCGAAAGCGATTATCGTACCCCGCGATTCTGCAGTACTCACCTACACCCATGTGGTCTTTGAGTTCCCAGCTGTTCCCAAGGCCGAGTATTATCGACTTCAATTTAAGAAAGCAGGCGAGCGGGAGTATTTTCATACACAATATGATTCAACACACGTGAGTTTCTGTTCATTTTTTGATTTTGGAGAAGAGTACGAGTGGAAATACACCGCTTTCAGTGAGCAATCTTCAGTGTTGTTTGAATCTAAAATCTTTCATTTTTCGGTTTCAGGCCAAAGAGCTTATGATACAGTGCAATACGCTGGATTATTGCGCGGGAACTACACAAGCAAAGGATTAGTTGCGATTGATCAGTCGAAAAACTTAATTGATTTCGGAGGGCGCGAAGTGTGGAGAATACCTCAATTAAAGAATTTTCCTCCGATGAATAAATTGAATATGCGTGATTTGCGTATGACCAAGTCGGGCACCTTTACCGCAATTATTACCAGTAGCAATGCTGTTGAATTTGACCGCGATGGCAACGTGATTTGGACAGCCCCGGAAAGCTGGTTAGACAAGGAGAATGGGCTGGAAAATTATCACCATGATTTTCGAAAACTAAACAGAGGAACCTACATGGTGATGAGTCAGAAAGAGGCAGATGTTTATATCGATACAACCAATAAAGCAATCAGTGAAGCCCTTAAAGCGGAGATGCGCAATCTGGAAAAGGGAAATTTAAATTACCGTGAAGCGTTCGGAACCATCATTGAATATTCTGAGAAGGGTGAAATTGTTTGGACATGGAACAGTAAAGACTTTTTAACGGAACGCATTTATAATGGTTGGAATCCGGTTCCGGCGCATTCAAATGCTTTTTATTTCGATGAAGAAAACAATCATTTATACTATGGATTTCGAAATATAAATTTGATTGTTAAAGTGGAGTATCCTTCCGGAAAGGTGCTGGCCTCATTTGGGGCAAAACTCTCCAGTAATCACAAAGTAATGGCCGAAAATACTTTCGCCTTACAGCACTCTATTGAGCTCAGAAAGAACGGCGATATTTTGATATTTAATAACGACAGTGCTGATGTGGAACAGGTGCAATCGTCGCTGTTAATTTTAAATGAGCAACTCAGCAAGCAAGATAAAATTGTTAAGCAAATTTCTTGTGCCATCGATAATCAAGATTCAGGCAAGGCTTTAAAGTATGGTTCGGCCGAAGAATTACCGGATGGAACTCTACTGCTTGGAATTGGCGGAACCGGAAGAGCTGTGGTTCTTGATCCGAGTAAAAACTATGAAGTTGTGAAGGATATTTCGCTGAAAATTTATGAGAAAGACAATTGGGTTCCCTTGGTTTTCTATCGATGTCATTATTCTCCCTCGATGTACCCTTGCTATTTTTCGGTAAAGGCTTCAACACAGGGAATCGATGTTGTAAATGAAGGGTCGGAACCGGATGCATACAATGTGAATGTTACATTTAAGGAGGGGGGAAAGCGTATTTACAAAGTCCCTGAACTGACCTCCGAGCAGAAATATCGGTTAAATTTGGATTTGTCAAAGGTGTCCTCAGCAGAAGTCGTTTCGTACACAGATAACCGGATGAAAAGAAAATTGAAATTGTAATGCGTTTTTTGTCTTCCCTCACGTACCCCAAAAGCTCATTTTGGGTTTCGGTATTATTTACAGGGGCCTTGTTTTTTACAATGTTTTATTCTTGTGGAGGTCATACGCATGATTCAACGACAGTAGCGAAGGATACACTTGTAGAATATCAGCCCCCGGATACAAGCAGTTTGAAAGATGATGCGTATGGTGCGCTGGTCAAGTATGGCGCCAAGCTTATGCAAAATACTGCCTATTACATTGGGCCTAAAGGAACACAGGGCAGCTATTTGGGTAATGAAATGACTTGCACAAACTGTCATCTTGATCGTGGAGCTAAAACCTTTGGGAACAGTTTATACACTACACACAAGGCTTATCCCCAATTCAGGGCTCGCGAGAACAGAGTTTTAACCATTTCAGATCGTGTAAATAATTGTATCGAAAGGCCTCACAGCGGTATTCCGCTCCCTTTAGACTCCAAAGAAATGTTGGCATTTGTTACCTACATTCAATGGCTGGGAAAAGATTATGATGAAACAAAACATTACGGACACGGCATCAAAACGATTGATTACAAGGGTAAGCGATCCAATCCTGAAGCCGGCGCTCTGGTGTATGAAAAGCATTGTAAGTCGTGTCACATGGCCGATGGACAAGGCGTTTATGACTCTACGCGCTCAGCCTATGTCAATCCCCCTTTGTGGGGCAAGTACTCCTACCAGGAGGGTTCCAGCATGCATCGTGTGATTAAGTCGGCCTCATTTATTTATCACAATATGCCGCGAACTGTTACTTGGGACAAACCTGTGCTCACGGTTCAGGAAGCCTTAGATGTGGCCGGCTTTGTAAATTCCTATCTCATCCATGAAAGGCCAAAAGGAAAAGATCCGAATTATCCTGATCCCCGTGTTAAGCCTATCGACTACTTCAGAGGCCCGTACAACGATACATTTTCAGCCTATCAGCACACTTTTGGCCCTTGGGACGATATCGAAGCTGCGGCTAGGAAGTGAAGTACAATGTAAGTCTTTAGTCCTGAGTCTTTAGTCTTTAGAGGGCTTTTGGATACCTTTGGGGGTAAAACGTATAGCGTATTACGTATCTCGTAGGATAACATTTGGGTGCTTACATAAGCCCGAAGCAGTCTTTAGTCCTGAGTCTTTAGTCCTTAGAGGGCTTTTGGATAACATTGGGGGTTACGTTAAGGTACAACGTATTGCGTATTTCGTAGGTCGGGACGCTGCCCCTTGATTGACCCAAGAGGGAATGCAGTTTCAGCTTAACTGTTCTGTAGCTAATCTTAAATCCACGCGTCGCTGTAGTCCCTAAACCTAAACCTTAATTTTACCGTAAACGCATTTCAACCGGAAAACAGGGGCAGCGCCCCGACATAGCAATAGCCCTCGTGTTTCCCGTTTGAATGTATTCCCAGGCTCCATTTTCGCGCCGAGTGCGGCGCGCGAAAGTGGAGCTAGGGTTTGGGTTTCAGGGGGCTTTGTTTTTTTACCTCTCTCACTCATCTCATATCTTTGATAAAACCTTAATTACCTAAGCAGGATTGGAATCAGGCTCTTGTATAGACAAGCATTATGGCTATGTTGAGAGAGAGGAAGCCCGATCCTGTTTATTTTCCAGAGTCTCAACAGTACCTAAAGGCATTATTCGCTAATGACCTTGCATATTATGAGATAAGACGGCAGAAAATACTGGGTAATTAGCAACAACAATTCACTATGAAG
>CANHCM010000269.1 GCA_947459155.1 Bacteroidota bacterium
TACAAGAAGTATTTTATGCATGGCACTTCGCATTTTTTGGGTATCGACGTGCATGATGTAGGGTTCAGATATGCCAATTTTGAGGCAGGAATGGTGTTTACCTGCGAGCCGGGCATTTACATTCCTGAGGAAGGACTGGGCATTCGGCTTGAAAACAACATACTCATCACCGAAACCGGAAATGTAGATTTGATGGCCAGCATACCGTTGGAGGTGGAGGAAATCGAGGCCTTGATGGCCCGCTGATGAATTCCAAAACGGTTGAGGCTTGAATGATGGTGTTGAGGTTTTTGTTGTAAATGTTTGAAAACCATTTATTTGAGTGGTTTTTCGTGTATGTGTTGGTTGATGACCATCCGTAAAATAGAGGGTGAAAGTTTGCGCCAGGGGTTGAAGCGGATACCCCGCAAACCGGGAACGGAGCGAATCGGGTTTTGCCCGAGCGCGCAGAGAAGCGGTTGAGGAGTAGCAGCGTAAAACCCGGTGCCCGCCCAAAGAACACCGGAAGAAACGGGCGGCTAACCGGGCAGGCGCCCCAAAAAGCGTGGAGATGCAGTTAAAACTTCAGCTGTAGTGAGCAAACGAGATTTCGTCCTGCAGCAGCCATACCCGAACTGTAGGGTCGGTAGCGCTGATCGCTCAGGTTTTCGATGCCGGCGCTGAGGCTGAGCTGGGACTGGACGTTAACCCTAAACCGTAGATTTAAGCTATACCACGAAGGCGAAAAAGGCCGACCAAGTGCATCGCGTGCGTAAAGCTCCTGTTTGAGTTGCTCCTCCACATTAAGTCGGTCGAATGAAAGTTGCGCGCTGTAAACCAGTTCGGCCTGAAACTGCCAGATTTTCTGGCCATACGACAGTCGGCTGAGCCCAAAACCGGGTGCTGCATGTCGGCTTGGAGAGAGCTCGCCATCGTCCATCTGTTCCTCGCCGCGCTGCCAGTTGTATCGTGAAAGGAGGAGGAATCCACCGCCGGGGGAGATCTCGATACTGCCTTGAAGTCCATGCACACGAGCAAAAGCGGCGTTTTGGATGGCGAAAATCTGACTGAGCTGACCGTCGAAGAGGAGGCTATCCTGACCATCGACCTGAAAGGGGCGTCGAACAAGGGCGCGATCGAGGTAGGTGTAGTATGCGCTGACCTCGAAGCGGAACCATTTGGCCGGGCGAAGGTCGAGGCCGAACTCGGCGTTCCAGGCTGTTTCGGCGGCCAGTTGTGGATTCGGTACAACGACTTCGGCCTCTCCAAACTCGAAAATCTTACCTATGTCGTCTACATTCGGAGCCCTGAAGGCGTTGCTCAGAGAGGCGTACAGGCGCAGAGTTTCTTTGGGACTGTACACTACGCCAAGGCTTCCGGTTAATGCCTGGTTTTGCAGTTGGGTTTGGGTGAAATTGAAGGGGAAAAAGCTGAGATGTCGGCTAAAGTCGGCAGTTAAACTGTAAAAATTGGCTCGTGCCGCCGCGTTGAGCATCACCGAATTTCCCCAGTGGTAGCTATAGTGAGCGTAGACGGCCGCGCTATTCCACTGCGCTGAGGGGTAACGATCGGGCACCGCGACAGGAGCGCCGGTAGCGATATTTACAGCAGATCCGTTCGATTGAACATTGTTGAATACCCATTCGGCGCCGTATTGCAGCTGATGTTTACCGATGTGCTTCACAAAATCGAAATTGACCGAGTAAGCCTGCACTTCTTCTTGTTGAGTCCGAAGGCGGTTTTGGTTAAACCGGCGGTCGATGCGACTTTCGCCGAACTGCTGCCAGGCCAAACGCGCGCTAAATTGATCGAACAGCTTTCGGGCTTTCCGATGGTCGATGGTGATTTGATTCATCATCCACGTTTGTGGCCCATAGTTCCACACGGCAAACAAGGGCAAACCATTGTTCTGGGTGGCAATCAGTCGGTCGTATCGGGCATAATCGGAAGTCTCGGAATAATGGAAGGCATAATCGACCTGCCAGGCGCTGTTGGGGCGCCAGGCCAGTTTTTGCATCAGGTTGAGCTGTCGGTAGCCGCCGGGCGTTTGCACCAAGGGATCTGGATTTTGAACAACCTGATCGGCACTGTCGACCCTTTGGACGAAGAAAGGCCTCAGATACTCCTGCGGACCGAAGCGGCCCATGCGCATATCGCCGAAACGCGAATGGGTGAAGGAACTGAGGTATGACCACTTGCGGTTGGCCACGTTCACATTGGCGTGTACCGTAAGTTCGTTGCTGGCTGAGGCGTATCGGGTGGTGGCTGATCCGCTTACAATCTCAGCGTCGCCTGAGGCAAAGCGGGGTTTAAGGGTTTCGAAGCGCATAACGGCGCCAATGGCATCGCTCCCGTATAAAACGGAGCCCGGACCGAAAAGCACCTCGGCCGATTCGAGAGCGAGGGCATCGAGCGAAATAACATTTTGGATGTTTCCGCCTCTGAAAATGGCGGTATTCATCCGCACTCCATCTACAGAGTAGAGCAGCCGGTTGGTGGCAAAACCGCGAATCATAGGGCTGCCTCCACCTTGCTGACTTTTCTGCACGAACACCTCTCCGGTTTGTGCCAAAAGATCGGCCGCAGTTTGAGGGTTCATCAGGTTGATGCTGCTTTTTGCAATCACGCTCACCCGAGCGGGCACGAAGCGCGGGGAGTTTAACCATCGGTTGGCCGAAATTACCACAGCGCTTTTGGTGCTAAGCGTCGAGGGCTTCATTGCCAATTGAAAACCTTGTTGTTGAATATCGGCATAGCTGAAGGTGATGGCCTCATAACCGAGGCGGGCAATCAGCATTTTGGTAGAACCTTGAAATGTTCCTACATCCAGTTGCCCTTGCGCATTGGTGAGTCCATAAGCAGCCGGAACATTACTCCAAACCGAAACTTCGTCGAGTGGAAGCTTCGTTTCGCTGTCGGTAACGGTAAGTACCTGCGCCTTGACCGACGCCACGGAAAGAAGAAATGCGCTAAGCCAGTAAAAAAACCGAAAGACAGAAAATGACACTAACGCGGAATTTTTGCCGAATATAAGTAATCGTAAGGAGGAGAAAGGGACGCTCCGCGAGTGGAAAGAGACGCTTCGCGAGTGGAAAGTTCAAAGTTTAAAAGTTGAAAGGAGTTCCGTTTTACTGAAAGAGCATCGTCCCTTGAAATTCAGAGTGAGAGTGGAGAGCGAGAGTGAAACACGCCATTGACTACAGCTCTCTTTTACCAATAAACTCCGTTTGACCACTACAGTATCGTCTCTCCCGCGAAAAGAGAAAAGAGAGAGAGGTAAATCAGCTCACCAATTTCTTATACCGAATTCTTCTTGGCTCAACATCGCCCAGGCGCTTCTTCTTATTCTCTTCGTATTCGGAGTAGCCCCCTTCGAAATAATACACTTGCGAATCGCCTTCGAAGGCCAGAATGTGGGTGCAAACGCGGTCGAGAAACCAACGGTCGTGCGAAATGATTACGGCACAACCGGCGAAATTCTCCAGTCCTTCTTCCAAGGCGCGCAGGGTGTTCACATCGATATCGTTCGTAGGCTCATCGAGCAGCAGTACGTTGCCTTCGGCTTTCAGCGCCATGGCCAAATGCAATCGGTTACGCTCTCCTCCCGACAATACACCCACCTTTTTACCCTGATCGGCACCGCTGAAGTTGAACCGGCTCACATAAGCCCTGGAGTTCATCGAACGGCCACCCATCTCAATCGTCTCATTTCCTCCCGAAATCACTTCCCATACCGATTTCTCCGGGTCGAGTGCCGCATGTGTTTGGTCTACATACGAAATCTTAACCGTCGATCCGGTCTGGAATTCGCCTTTATCGGGCGTTTCCATACCCATGATCATCTTAAAAATGGTTGTTTTTCCGGCGCCGTTCGGACCAATGATGCCCACAATTCCGGCAGGAGGCAA
>CANHCM010000270.1 GCA_947459155.1 Bacteroidota bacterium
GCGGGTTCGACTCCCGCCGGCTCCACGATCAAGCGCCCGGCACCGACCGTAGGGCGGCAAGTACTACAAAACCCTTTCGCCGGTTTACCGAAGCGAAAAAGGGTTTTGGAGGACTTGAAAGCTGCGGAGCAGCGCAGCCGGGCATTTGCAGTACGTCATAGGCGGGTGCAAATTTTCAATATTTAACGGTTTCTGTTGGGCGCCTGCCCTCCTCTGCCCCATCAAAAGCCTGAGCCCCATCAACGGGCATCCCGTTTTCCGCCTTAGTCCCGCTCGCTCCGCTCACGGGCGCTGCCGGCTCCAACCGGTGGCGCAAACCCCGCGGAAAACCTCATCTACAAAAGTCACATCAATAAATTTGGCATCTTACCAACCCTGTTGGTCCTATCGCGTTGTACTCTTATGAAAGCTTTATCTACTCTTTGCTTAATACTGCTTTTCACCCAAGCTTTTGCCCAGCCCTTCGAACGATACAAGCCACTGCTCGATACCCTCTTTCCTTCCACCGAACTGGGCTACTCACGATCATTAAGCATAACGGTTCCGCTGGAGTATCAACAAAATCTCGAGGCCAGCTTTCCACTCATCCTCATTTTCGATAAACAAAACACCCGAAGTCACACGCACATTCTCCGCACCATCGACTACCTCACAGCCAACGAACAAATGCCCTCAGCCGTGATTTTAAGCGTCGGATCTGAAGTCGAAAAACGGTACGGCGAAACCCAACTTTCCATCAGCGAGCCATCAGCCTTTGGCGAAAAAAATGAGCGATTCATCTTCAACGAATTAATTCCATTCGCGCGTAAACACTACAAAGCAAGCAACTTCAGCATGCTGATCGGGCACTCGCGTTATGGCTTTTTTACCACCTACCTCTTCGCCCGAAATCCGCAACAGTGCAACGCGGTTATTGCCTTAAGTCCATTCTTCCAACAAGTACAAATGAATCTCGCCGATTCACTGGTTAAAACAAGCTCCCAAAGCACCATTACTTCGCCCCGTTATTATCGCTTTGCCGTGGGGAACGATTACCCCGATCAGTTCCAGCTTTTTGAACAGAAACTCGGAGAGAACAGCGGAAAGCAATCCGGCTCTTTCCATTTAAAAGGCCGCATTTTTCCCGAAGCCGACCACAATGCCGTGCCCGGTATTGCCATCGCACCGGCGCTTTACGAAATATTTGAGGATTGGAGTGGCGCCCAACGTAAATACATGCTCAGTAAATCGAAAACGAATCTCGCTTTAGACACCCTCCAAAAATCAATCAACAACGCTTACGGATCAGCCATTCCGCCCGCACTCGGCGTGTTAAACGGCAAAGGCTGGGAGGCCTACAACAACGAAAAATACCAGGAAGCCATTGAAGCCTGGGAAGCCTTAATTCGCTATTACCCAAATATGTCGGAAGCCTGGCTATACATTGCCGGTGCTCAGAAAAATCTGGGAATTCCTTTCCAAATTTCGCTAAAACGATTTTATGCTGAAATTCCTCAGTCATTGTTTTACACCGCGACCGAAAAAGACGAACTGATCGAAGAAGCCCGTGAATGGGAGCGTTCCTTAGAGAAAAAACAATAAGCGAAAATAGAAAATTCAGGAGGCTATTAACGCTTTTCGGTTTTCCCGGCATAAATGGCCCACAAAATAAGGAGTGGGTGAACCAATAAAAGCCTCAACCAGCCCAGCCAGGCCGGCACACAAAGGCTTCCAACGCAACTCCCCTTCACAATAAAATCGATGTGAATTGGAATAAATGCAATCAACAGCGCGACTAAGGCTACCATGGCCCACTTTCGTGTGCGACCAGAAATATAGGCCACGGCAATTGCCATTTCGGCAAGGCCTCCAAACACATTCAACACTTCAGGAGCCGGCCACGATTGAGGAATCAATGGCAAATAAAATTCCGGCATCAAAAAGTGATTAAATCCGGCAAAAAAATAAAACCCAATTAATACATATCTTGAAATATCCCGCTTTCTCATTTCAGTGGCCATTTTTGTTGATGTACTTTCCATAAAATCAATCCAAATGGAATCCACCAAATTAAATCATTGGGAATAAGCATCCACCCAAATGCTGGAGAAATTTTGTCTTGCAAAAGATTGAAAACGTAGCCCAGCGGACCAAAAATCTTCCCCAAAAAACCAACTGCAACAATGGGCCAATGGCGTATCGGGTCGTAACTCGCCAACCAATAACCAACACCATACACCCCAATCACCATTCCCATACCTTGCCAAATGCTCAGATCTGCCGGAACGGGAATGCTCAATACATCGAAGGCCAACGACGGAAACAGTATCACCGAAGCACCCCAAATCATATTGTAAATAGGGTCTACTGAAAAAGTCAGAAATGCATCAGATGCAAGGCGACAAGGCGAAGCTGTTTAAGAATACTGCGAGCCGCGGGCAACGAAGCAGATGATGTATTTCTGGCTAACGAAATGTTTTAGATATTGAAAAATCATCCGCACAGATATTGAGAAAATAGGGCTCAAAACCTTGCATTTGAATGGGATCAAACAGATGTTAAACCACTTACAACAAATTCATTGAGTGCTTTTCTGTAGGCCCTAAATGGCCGCTAAACGAAGGGTGGTTTGCATGAAATAGGAAGGATTCTCAGGCTAAATTGTTCGATCTCAATGAATATTCGTTTTAAAAAAACGTCACATCCGAACGCACCACGCAGCCTAAGCTTCAATCCATTCTTCCAGCCGCGCCGGAAGCTTCACCTTTACGTGCATGCCAATTTGCAGATACTTGCGAATCCATTCCAATTTCGAGCGTTGATCGGGAAAATGAAGGTTGGAGTGGTTCTCCAATAACTCCCGGCCCCGCGAGAAATACGCATTCTGAATCTCCCACAAATCGGGCTGAATATCCAATTGCTCAAGCACGGCAAAAACCCGCAGCACCAACTCCAACAAACGGGTGTCTGATTCCTGTGGCTTGATCTCGTGAATCAACTGCTGAATCCGCGTCGCCGCTGCAAAAGCAATCGTAGTCTTGTCGAGCTGAATCTCCCAGCGAACGGCATCTTCGGCCAGCTTTTCCAAACGGTTAGGGTATACACTGCCGTTTTCGAAAAAGTGACGAATGTCTGCATTCAGCACATTTTCCAGATTCTTGATTAACACCTGAGGCACAGGCAATCGCGCTTCGCTCATCACCGACATCAAATTATAATTCCGGTTGTAAATGCTGCGGAACGAATCCTCCGCCTGCAATACGTCCTTCATCACAATTTGATCAAGCACCTTGCGCTGCTCGTCTTTAAAGAGGTTCCACAAAGAAAACTTCTCCGGACCAAAATAGGTCTGCATACAGCCAATTACAGCAGCCACATCAGAACGGGTAAAGGCCTCAGTCAACTCTTCCAGCATGCGTTGGTACTCATCGTCTTCCATAAAGGCCGACGAATTCCCGATAATGTGATTCTGCCCAAGCCAGATTACCGCGAAGTAGAATTTCTTTTCGGAATACGTAACCAATGAGTAAACCCGCGTTTTTCCAACCGCCAGCCTCAACGAACCGGCTTCAAAACGCTCGTAATGATCGCTCACCGCCCGGTAATTGCAAATGGTCAGCGACTCCGGAAATTCCTCGAAAAGCGAGGCCACAGCGTAATGGCTACCCACGCGCGACAAAGAGAGCCGCGAAGGCTGAACATACTTTTTGTGCACCACGGCACCATTGCTCAACTCAGGCAAATTGCTGGGCGCAGAACGCAAACGAAACAAGAACTCCTTTTCAAGAATAATACTGCTCTCACTCTCCGCCAACTGGATGGCCCTGTCGGCATACTGCAAAATCTGAGTGGTCTCGATTCCCGATACTTCATCGAAAAACCA
>CANHCM010000271.1 GCA_947459155.1 Bacteroidota bacterium
AACCCCGGATATTAATCTTTGAAGCTGCCTTCAAGCCAATGCTGAAGGCAGCTTTTTTTTCACTTTGGCCTGAGGAAAACAATTTTTGAAAATGTACATCTGACACTTTCTATTTCCTTAACCATTTTCTAACTTTGGAACTCAATAAAAACACAATAAACAAACAGCCATGAACAAACTTTACACACTTGCTGCTGCCCTGCTTACCGCTGTGACAGTTAGCGCTCAGGTTAACGTAACCTTGAAAGTAGACATTACCGATTACCTTGCTGCCGGAAACACTTTGGGTGCTAACGGTATCCGCATTGGTGGAAATTTCGCTGACAATTCCGTTACAAACGGAGCAAATCCTATGGTGAGCTGGACTCCTTCTAACGAATTTTCGGCAATGACTCAAGAGGGTTCATCAAACATTTGGTCAATCACTCTTACATTCCCTTCTACTGCAGTTGGAGCAACCCAAAATTTTAAATTCGTGAATAACGATTGGGGAACTAATGAAGGTGCTACAACATTAGCAGATTGTGGTGTTGACGATGGTAACGGCGGACTCAACAGAACTATGATTGTCCCTGCAACAAATGAGACCTTCAGTTTCTGCTGGGATCGTTGCACACAGTGCGATGGCTCTCCTGCAAGCTTCGAACTGGTAAATGTGGTAACCAACTTCGGTGTTTATCCTAACCCAGCTAACGACGTAACCAATGTTGCCTTCAACGTATCTTCACCTTCTACTGCGGTAATTGAAGTATACAATGCACTTGGTCAGCGCGTAATGTTCAACGACATGGGTTCAATCCTTCCTGGTGCTTACAACCAGACTTTGGACATGTCGGGCTTGAACAGCGGTATGTACTTCGTAAAATTGAACGTTGATGGTCGCTCACGCACCACTCGCGTTAACATTGTGAAGTAATTCTTAGTCGCTCTCGACACAGCAAAGGCTCCGACCAAGGTCGGGGCCTTTGCTTTTTTTATGCCCGGCTCAACGGTGAGAAAAAAAGGAAACCTGCGGATTTTTCTCAATAGACTGAGATTTTTTCGCATTTCTGCGGTTTTTTCTCAGTTGACTGATATTTTCTTGACAAGCGGCAGATTTTTATCAAGAGATTGGTATTCATTTGACGCTCGACACATTTTTATCAGCGCCTTAAGCTTGAATGAGTGCACAAACATTTAAGACAAGGCAGAAAACAAAGGAGCGTCAACGCAGGCCCTTTAATCACTTCGGCCTGAGATAGGGACTACTGAAAAAGTCAGAAATGCATCAGATGCTAGGCGACAAGGCGAAGATGTATATGAATACTGCGAGCCGCGGGCAACGAAGCAGATGTTGTATTTCTGGCTAACGGAATATTTTTGATTTTGAAAAACCATCTGCACAGGAATTGAGAAAACAGGGCTCAGAACCTTGCATTTAAATGGGTTCAAAAAATTATTAATCCCATGAAAACAAATTCATTGAGTGTTTTTCAGTAGGTGCTAAGATAGATTAGGGCCTACTGCTTTACCTTAACGCCAAGGTTTAATCCCAGTCCAACGCTACACTGGAGCTCGCTAAGGTTTTCCAAGGCTCCGTATGCCGCATGACTTCTACCGGCGGCATAGCGCAGGTGCACGAAAAAGTGAAAGATGGAGCCCACATAATAATTTACACCTCCCGAAACGCTGATCAAGGGAACCACATCCATCTCGGGTGGATTGGCCACTAAAATCAAAGCGCTTGGCTTGGTGTAACGCAGCAGGCCAACACCCGGATGAAACCCAACAAATGGGTCGAATGCTGAATTGGCTTTGAAATGATACGTTAACCCTCCGAGGAGCTTATGCTGAGACACAAAGCCACTTCTTGAGGCTTGAAGGGTGTTCAAAAAGTAGCTGCCTTCCCCCAGAATGGAGAGCCGCTCGCTGAGGTAATAATTCCAATTACCACTTAGGTTATAATACACATTCCCGTTAAATGGCATCCAAACAGGTGCAAAGGTTGCCATCGCCCTCAAGCCACCCGCCTTCTTAAACCCCGACTGTGCGCTTAAGGCCAGGGGGAAAAGACAAAATACAACCAAGAACCGCTTCATGACCGACGACCGAATTTGTAGCTCGCGCTGAGGGTAATCAATAAATGTCCTTCAAGCCCTCCATGATCTTCCCGATAAATCCGAACTCTGTCTGTGAGCTCCTCTACATGTAGATGCTTTCCGAAGTGCATCATATACTGGGCGCTCAGCGAGCAATCGAAGCGCGGACTGATGTTCAGGTGTGTTCCTAATCCGGCCTGAATGGCAGAGGTCCATCGAAAGCTGGGGGCTGAAGCCTCGATGAGCTTATTCTCTTCCGTATGAATACGAATTTGCGTGTAATCAAAACAGTGTCCGGCGAGGGCATAAGGTGTGATTCGTTTTTGAAAATCCATGGGATCGGTTAGATAATACATCACTGACCAACCAATGTGGTAATCGCGCCGTGAAGTTCCTACACTCACCTTGCTGGTAAGATAGTCGGCAAACCACTCCGTATTTAAGCGCTTTAGCAATTGTATCCGAAACTGACCACCAACGCCGGTGCCTGGCGAGGCTTCGTTGTGATTGAATAAACTAACGGTACTCCTTAGGCCAAGACTCACGCGGCCCGGCTTCGTTTGGGCATGGAGAGGCTGGATGTTAGTAAACAAGAGGAATCCACCCAAAGCAGCCAACAGAAATCCAATACGGGGAAAGCGGTTCATACACATCGTTTAAAAACAAACTCCACTTAGGGCATCCTTAGTATCAATCAACAAAAAAGCCCCTCCAAAATGGAAGGGCTTTCGGTATAGTACTGTTGGAAATTAACTATTGCGTTTTACCTCTTTGCCTTTCTTGAGCAATTTCATCTCATCGACCAAATGTCCTGCACCACCGAGTTTATCGATGAGGAACAATACATAGCGAATGTCGACCGAAATGGTGCGCTGAACCTTATCTTCAAAGAAGATGTCGCCACTCATGGCTTCCCAGTTGCCGTCAAAGGCGCAGCCGATAAGCTGGCCTCGCCCGTTAATTACAGGGCTTCCGGAGTTACCGCCGGTAATGTCGTTGGTCGAAATAAAACAAGTGATCAATTCGCCATTTACTCCATAGATTCCGAAGTCTTTACTCATGTACAACTGCTTCAGCTTGGCCGGAACCTCAAACTCCGGATTGCTTGGGTCTTCCTTTTCAATCACGCCTTTCAGGGTTGTTACCTCTTCGTACTCAACAGCGTCGCGCGGATCGTATTCTTCAACAGAGCCGTAAGTGAGACGCATCGTAGAATTGGCGTTGGGATAGAACTTCTTCTCCGGCATCATCTCGCGGAGGCCAGCCACAAACAAGCGGTTACCCCGCTCAATACGGCCTTGAATTTCAGCAATGGTAGGACGCAGGTTCGTTAAAAAGCTCATGTAGGCGTCGGTGATAAATACCACAGCCGGGTCTTTCTCGAGCACCTCTACAGAGGGTTTGTCGAGAAACTGATTAAACTTCTGTCCATTGGCAAAAACAGAGCGGGCATACAAGTCGTTTACATAGGCCTTCACATCACCATTCCAGCGGGTGCGGATGGTATCGAAAATCGGAGCCTGTTGTTCGCGTGCGATTTCGCTCATGTACATGGTAATCATCGCTTCGAGCAGCTTGCGGTCGGTGGGCTCGTTGTAATCTTTGTACACCTGAGCACCCATCTGACGAAGTTCATTCACCGCCTCAGCGATAGCCGCCTTATTGGCTGTGTCGGCCAACATGGCTTTCATTTGTCCAACCTCTAAGGCCAGCAAGTTGGCAGAAGACCCGCCGATGATGGCTTCGTTCATGAACACGCGGCTCAGTGAATACTTGCGCAA
>CANHCM010000272.1 GCA_947459155.1 Bacteroidota bacterium
CATACGCTCGTAGTGACGAGAAATTTCGATTTGTTCGCGGTTTTCGAAGATTTCTTCGAGGTTATCGCCGGAAGTGGCAAACTCTGAAAGCTTCGCGTTAAGCTCCTCTTTCACGTTCACGCTGATCTGATTGGCCCTTTTGGCAAGGATAGAAATGGTTTCGTAAATGTTGGAAGTTTGGGTTTCCAAATTGCGAAGATCGCGCGTAATTGTGGTGGTTTCGATAGCCATGAATCGTTTGTTATTTGAGGGAATTGTACCGATTTAGCGCTTTGTCGTGTATTGACTTTGCTTCATCGGCAAATTTACCGGTGGCAAATTTATCAATAAATGTGTTATAATCGTCGATGGTGCTCTTATATCTTTCGGCCTTCTTGTTTTCGACGCTATTCTCGGCCAATAAATAGCCTGCGCGAACGATAGTAAACATTGCCTCTTCCTTGTAAATGGTGTTTGGATAGTCTTTCAGCAAGTTGCGCAAAGCAATCATCGCCGCCTTGTAATCCATCATTTTATAATACAACATCGCGCTGTCGTATGCTTTATCTTCCAGTTTACGGCGAAGCTTATCAATCAGCTCGTTGCACTCCTGAACCCGAGTGCTGTTCGGGTATTGGTTGATGAACAACTGCATCTCCTGAATGGCCTTTACGCTATTGCTTTGGTCGAGATTGAATTCGGGCGAACCCAAATAATAACAGTAGGCGTGCATAAATGCAGCTTCCTCAGCCCTTGTGCTCGTGGGGTAGGTTTTGGCAAATTGCTGAAAATGGTAACCAGCACTCACCAAATCGTCGAGATGATAGTTGCAATAGCAGTAGTAGAAATACAAATCCTCCGCATTGGCGGTTCCGCGGCTAAGCGCGATGAGCTCCTCCAACAATGGATAAGCCCGTTGATAGTCTTTCTTCTCGTAAAGGGCAATGGCAGTTTTACGTTTTAAGTCGTAATCGTTACCCTTTAGCACCTTCTGGTAATTGCTGCAGGAGCTGAATATCAGGAGCATCCCAACAAATACTGAAAAAAGAATAGAAGGTGATGGCGTTTTAAACATGCGGCAAAAATAACGAAATAACCTGCAATGCATTGTGTACTTACTTCGCGAACAGCACAAGGCTGATAACTATTCGGTTGGGCCTGTTTTTCAGCTTGGTTTAAAGTACCCGAATTGCTACTTTTGTCGCACATCTTTTCCACTATGGATTTATTTGAGAAACTCAAGCTGAACCGCGGACCATTGGGTTCGTATGCAAAAGACGTTCACGGATATTTTACCTTCCCGAAACTTGAAGGAGAAATCGGACCTCGCATGTTGTTTCAGGGCAAAGAGCGCCTGAACTGGAGCCTCAACAACTACATCGGATTGGCCAACCACCCCGAAGTACGTAAAGCCGACGCCGAAGCTGCTGCACACTTCGGAATGGCCTACCCAATGGGCGCCCGAATGATGTCGGGAAACTCCAACTACCACGAACAGCTTGAGCGGGAACTCGCCTCCTTCGTGAAAAAAGAAGATTCCATCCTCCTCAACTACGGCTACCAGGGTATCATGTCGGCCATCGACGCATTGGTCGACCGCCACGACGTTATCGTGTACGACTCAGAATCGCACGCCTGCATCATCGATGGTGTTCGCCTTCACATGGGTAAGCGTTTTGTGTTTCCTCACAACGACATCAAAAATCTCGAAGTACAACTCGAAAGAGCCACCAAACTCGTGTCTGAAACCAATGGTGCCATTTTGGTGATTACCGAAGGCGTATTCGGAATGTCGGGCGATCAGGGTAAACTGGCCGAGATTGTTGAGTTGAAAAAGAAATTCCAATTCCGCCTCATGGTCGACGATGCTCACGGCTTCGGAACCATGGGAGCCACCGGCGCCGGCGCTGCAGAAGCACAAGGTTGTATGGATGGCGTTGACGTTTACTTTGGAACTTTCGCCAAATCGATGGCCAGCATTGGAGCCTTTATTGCCGCCGATGCTCAGGTTGTTGAATACCTCCGCTACAATACCCGTTCACAAATCTTCGCTAAAGCGCTGCCCATGCCGTTGGTTATTGGCGCACTAAAGCGATTGGAGCTCCTCCGCGAAAAACCCGCGCTGCGCGAACAGCTGTGGACCATCGTAAATGCCCTTCAAAACGGATTGCGCGAAGCCGGATTCAACCTCGGCAAAACAGAATCGCCTGTTACTCCGGTATTCCTCAATGGATCAATTCCAGAGGCCGCCAACCTGATTTACGACCTGCGCGAAAACTTCAACATTTTCTGCTCTATGGTGGTGTACCCGGTGGTTCCGAAAGGAGTAATCATGCTCCGTTTGATTCCAACGGCCGTGCATACACTCGAAGACGTAAAATATACCATCGAAGCTTTCAAAAGCATTAGCGGTAAACTCCGCAACGGCGAATACGAAAGAGCGATGGAAAAGGTGCTTTAAGCCCTTAAATAAACGTTTGAAAAGCAGCAGACTCCCGAGTTTGCTGCTTTTTTAGTTTGTCTTGAATTCCGAATTGAAATGAAAATGCAATTTCGGGTAATCGGCAATTAAGGTATTGAGCATCCAGGCCGACTCCGCCAAAAATACCGGGTTGCCTTCCTTATCATAAGCCACCTGATGCGAACGATACCGCACAAATTGCTCAAGCTCGGCTTTGTCTTCATAAGTAATCCAACAGGCCTTGTAAACCGGCATCGGGTGGAAATTACAAGAAGCGCCATACTCATGCTTGAGACGATACTGAATCACCTCAAACTGCAGCTCACCAACGGTTCCAATAATTTTCTTGTTGCCCATGTTCTGAATAAACAATTGAGCAACACCTTCCTCGGTGAGCTGCTGAACGCCCTTTTCCAACTGTTTCGATTTCAAGGGGTCGGCGTTTACCACCTCTTTAAAAATCTCCGGCGAAAAGCTGGGAATTCCCTTGAAGAGCAATTCCTCTCCCTCGGTAAGCGTATCGCCAATCTTGAAATTTCCGGTATCGTACAAGCCAATCACATCTCCCGGCCAGGCCTCCTCAATGATATTTTTCTCCTGGGCCATAAAGGTAGCCGGACTGCTAAAACGAAAATCCTTGTCTAGCCGAACATGGTGGAAGAACTTGTTACGCTCAAACTTACCGGAGCACACCCTTAAAAAAGCAATCCGATCGCGGTGCCGGGGGTCGATGTTGGCGTGGATTTTAAACACGAAACCGCTAAACTTCTCCTCTTCAGGGTGAACAAGTCGTTTGTCGGCTTGTCGCGGACGAGGAGCCGGGGCTAAGCGGATGAATGTATCTAACAATTCACGGACACCGAAATTGTTGATGGCAGAACCAAAGAACACCGGAGCCAAGCGCCCTTCGCGGAATTGCTGTTCATCAAACACATCATACACGCCTTCGATCAACTCCACATCCTGTCGCAACTGCTCCGCATCTTTCCCGCCCACCTGATTGTCTAAGGTTTGGTCATCCAAACTGCTAATCTGCACTACGTCTTCCTCAATTTTGGTCTTATTCGGATTGAAGAGGTTCAGCGACTGATCGTAAAGGTTATACACGCCTTTAAAAGTCTGACCAATGCTGATAGGCCAACTTAAAGGACGCACCTTAATGCTGAGCTTGTTTTCCAGTTCATCGAGCAAATCAAAAGGGTTTTGTCCTTCGCGATCAAGCTTATTGATAAACACAATCACCGGAGTATCGCGCATCCGGCAAACCTCCATGAGTTTTTCGGTTTGTTCCTCTACGCCCTTCACACAATCAATCACCAGGATCACACTATCAACGGCAGTGAGGGTTCGGTAGGTGTCTTCTGCAAAGTCTTTGTGACC
>CANHCM010000273.1 GCA_947459155.1 Bacteroidota bacterium
ACGGCCAGCCTGTTGGAGGCTCCTGTTTTTGCGCCCGTTCCTGAAAGCCGTACTCGTTTTTTGCCCGAATACCGGGCGCACAATTATGCCTCGGGAGGTGTGCGGCTGTTGTTCAACATCCATTCGCGCCTCGATTTCCGCCTGGAAGGCTACATTTTTCAGCCTTATCAGGAAATTTTGGCCCTCAACCTGGAGGCTGTGTACGGCGAGGCCTTGGCCAACCGGCATTTTATGGGATCGGCGGCATTGGTTTTCCACACTCCGGCAGCCCCTTTGGCCGTGAGCCTCAACTATTACGAGAAACAGCCGGAGCCCTTCTCGCTGTTGTTTACCGCCGGGTTTATTCTGTTTAACCGCCGATCGCTGGAATAAGTCCCAGGCCGCCGGTGTGCAGATACAGCCACCGCTTTTCGGAGCCTTGTTTTTGCAAGTTGTGCAGCAAGCCAAACATGGCCTTGGCGCCGTATACTTCGTCGAGTTGTATTCCGGTGTGTTGCTTCCACAGCCTCGCAAATTCCAGCAATGACTCGCTTCGGCGTGCATAGCCACCAAAATGAAACTGATCATGCACCATGAGCCGCTTCGCCGCCTCGGCTCCAACCCAGGCGGAGATTTCGCCTTGCAGGTAACCTTCTCCTTTGAGGGCCTGGAAACAGTGAATCTCGCAGTGGCGGGCTCCTTCGGCCAGGAGTAAGCCGGCCGCGGTTGTTCCAGTTCCTCCGGGCAGTGCTACCGCATCGTAAGGTTGTAAGCCCCGGGCCATCAGCGCAGCGCCCTGTATGCCTTTCAGCCCACCTCCACCTTCGGGAATCAGCACCGCATCGGGAGCCTTTTCCAGGGCAAGCTGTGGATACTCGCGAAAGGTCGAAAACACGGTACGTTGAACAAAATGCAGACTCATGCCGTTGTTCTGCATGCATTGGAGCCAGGGGTTTAGTTTGGCCGGCCTCTCCCCTCTGATGACTCCAATGGAACGATGGCCCGCTGCAGCAGAAAGGGCCAGCAGGTGATTGGAAAAAGCGCCTCCAAACGATAAAAACCGGGCATTGTCAGGAAAATCATGCAGCCAGTACCACAGCTTAAACGCCTTATTTCCGGAGATTTCCGGCTTGCTGGCCTCATAAACCCGAACATGCAGCGCGTGTTTGGGCAAGCCAAAGGCAGAAAGGTCAACCGGAATGTCGCGGTAATCGGGAAGCATAGAGTAAAGGTAATAGGCTGGCCCAACCTACACTGCATTGGAGAAAATTAAGAACTTTGCGAGGCTGCCTTATGGACGGATTTTCACGATTGTCGAAGCTGGAGAAAGACGAATACTACCTTAGCCCTGAGGGTTATGTGGTGTTTACGGCCAAGTACCTCCTTAAAAGAGGCTATTGCTGCAAAAATGGCTGCAGGCATTGCCCGTACGGCTACAACGTGAAAACCGGAAAATTCGATAAAAAAGAATCATGATAGCTTACGATATTGACTTGTTTCAGCAGGAGATACAGCAGGGAATTCCCGACGAACTTCCACCTGCGGCTTCCATCGACCCAACGGTTAGTCACGCCCCGAGGCGAAAAGACATCCTCAGCGAAGCTGAAAAACAATTGGCCCTGCGCAACGCACTGCGGTACTTTCATCCCCGGCATCATGCGGTGCTGGCACCCGAGTTTGTAAAGGAGCTGCGCGAATACGGCCGAATTTACATGTACCGCTTCAGGCCGGGCTACCCCATGTATGCACGCCCCATTGATGAGTACCCAGCCCGTTCGAAGCAGGCGGCGGCTATCATGTTGATGATTCAAAACAACCTCGATCCTGCGGTGGCGCAACATCCGCACGAGTTGATTACTTATGGCGGAAATGGGGCTGTTTTTCAAAATTGGGCGCAGTATCGCCTTACGATGAAATACCTCAGCGAGATGACCGACAACCAAACGCTGGTGATGTATTCCGGTCATCCGATGGGACTTTTCCCTTCGCATTCCGAAGCGCCAAGGGTTGTGGTTACCAATGGAATGATGATTCCGAATTACTCCAAACCCGACGATTGGGAGCGGTTTAATGCCCTGGGCGTAACCCAATACGGGCAAATGACAGCCGGCTCGTACATGTATATCGGTCCGCAGGGTATTGTGCATGGCACCACCATTACGGTGATGAACGCTGCGCGGATGTGTTTACGTAAGCGTGGAATTCCGGCCGGGAACGATGATTTTCGGGGAATGCTCTTCGTAACGGCAGGCCTCGGAGGGATGAGCGGTGCCCAGCCCAAGGCGGCAAAGGTGGCTGGAATTGTGAGCATAACAGCCGAAATAAATCCGGCGGCCTCGCGCAAACGACTCGAACAAGGCTGGGTTGATGAGGTACACACCGACCTCGATGCTGTGATTTCGCGGGCCGAAGAAGCCCGGGCCGAAGGAACAGCCCTGTCGCTGGCTTATGAAGGCAACATCATCGACCTTTGGGAAGCCCTTGTTCGCCGTGGCATTCGCGTAGATATCGGCTCCGACCAAACCTCTTTGCACAATCCCTTTGCCGGTGGCTATTACCCGGCCGGCTTTAGCCTCGAAGAGTCGAATCGCATGATGGCCGAGGAGCCTGATTGCTTTCACGACGAGGTTTATAAAAGTCTGAAAAGACACACGGCAGCCGTAAATAGCCTGGCGGCGAGCGGAATGTACTTTTTCGATTACGGCAATGCCTTTTTGCTGGAGTCGTCGAGGGCCGGGGCCGATGTGGTGAAACCCTCTGCCGGAGCCGAATTGGAGTTCCGTTACCCCTCGTATGTGCAGGACATCTTAGGGCCTTTGTGTTTCGATTACGGTTTTGGGCCTTTCCGTTGGGTATGCTGTTCGGGGCTTGAGGAAGACCTCGACACCACCGACCGGTTGGCGGCTGAGGTGTTGGAGGAATTGTTGCGCGAAGCGCCGGATGACATTCGCGGTCAGATTCAGGACAACCTTACCTGGATTCGTCAGGCCAAATCGAACCAGCTGGTTGTGGGCTCGCAGGCGCGTATCCTTTACGCAGATGCAGAAGGCCGAATGAAGATTGCAGAACGGTTCAACAAGGCCATCGCCAGCGGTGAGCTGAAAGGCGAGATTGTGTTGGGCCGCGATCACCATGATGTTTCGGGAACCGATTCGCCATACCGTGAAACCTCTAACATTTACGACGGAAGCCGCTACACTGCCGATATGGCGGTGCAGAATTTTGCCGGCGATGCCTTCAGGGGCGCTACATGGATTTCGCTGCACAACGGTGGTGGCGTTGGCTGGGGCGAAGTGATTAATGGCGGTTTCGGCATGGTGCTCGACGGTAGCGAATCCAGCGACCGTAAGCTCAAATCGATGCTCCATTGGGACGTGAACAATGGCATTGCACGAAGAGCCTGGGCCCGAAATCAGGAAGCCATCACCGCGATTGAGCGGGCCATGCAAGCAGAACCCCTACTCAAAGTAACGGTGCCGCATGTAGTGAATGAAGCCGATGCAAAAAGCTGGCTTGAAGGCGCCTAGAAGTTTATCGACTCGCCTATTTTGAGGAGAATCAGCTCTACGCCCTGATTTTTGAAGTGACTTTTCGCCTGTTCCTGATCGATGGTGATTGGCGGGAAGGTGTCGTAGTGCATGCCAATAACTGTTTTCAGCCCCATCATTGAAGCCGCACGGGCGGCCAACTCGGCTCCCATGGTAAATACATCGCCGATGGGCAGCAGGGCAAAATCGGGTTTGTAGATATCGGCGATTAACTCCATGTCGCCGAAAATATCGGTATCGCCGGCAAAATAGGCTGTTTGATTTCCCAAACTGAGCATGGCTCCCAAAGC
>CANHCM010000274.1 GCA_947459155.1 Bacteroidota bacterium
CATTGTTTAGCGGCAATCCCGAAACCAGATGTTTGGCCCGAAACTGTCCAGAATCGGTTTTCACAAGCCAGGTGTTGTTTTGGTAAGCTACTCCGGTAATGGCCGCTTTTAAAGCCAATGCGCCTCCTTGGCTGATAAACGCGTCGGTAAAGGCTTTTACCATCGAAATCATCCCGCCAGGGACATAATAATTGGGAAAATTCGTGTAACACAAGGCTGTAGCGCCAAAGAGCATGTTTACCTCGCTACGGGTATTTTGCGCGGTAATGAGCAACTGCTGGTCGACGAAACGGCAAAAAGCCTCGTTGCGATCGAGGCCAAACTCCTGCAAAGCCTCCTGTACCGTGCTAAAGGCAAATCGCAGCATGGGCACATCGCTGAGGCGAAACTGGGGCAGCAAGGCCGGAATATCGCGCAGCTGTTGGACGGGAAAGAAAGGATAACGCCCCGAGCTGCTCCAAACAAAACGGCTCACTTTCATGCAGAGGTCCCAAAAAGCCCCTTGCTTTCGGTCGCCAAAAACCCGTGAAGCCTCGTCCTTCCATTGCTCAAAATCGGCATAGCGCTGCACGCGCCTTCCGTCGGGCAAGTAAACCTCCATGGGCAAGGAGAGCTCTTGTGCATCAAAGCGCACTCCGGCCTCGTCCATCACCCTTTGCAAAGGCATGCCCTCACCCAAACCCACCAGGGTGGTGGCCCCACTTTCAAAAACATAGCCTTTCCTCCAATACGAAGAGGCGCATCCGCCCGGTAAATAATTGCGCTCCAGCACAAGTACCCTGAGTCCCTTCCGGGCCAACAAAACCGCAGCGCTGAGTGAGGCCAACCCGCCACCGGCGACAATTACATCGTACATCTCCTCTGATGGCGCGGCTAAATGACTGTAATGCTGAATGGGGTTGGGCACTTGCATGGTTGAAAAACAGCCGGAAGCACAGAGTGTTTCGCCCGGAGCACAAAATCTTGTTTGGAGGCTTTATGAACAATCTTTCAACAGGCTCGTTTACCTCTGACTTATGAAAGTTTCGGTATTTAGAAAAGAGCGCTTCAACGCCGCACACCGATTACACAATCCACTTTGGGATGATGCCAAAAATGCCCTGATTTTCGGCAAGTGTAATAACCCCAATTACCACGGACACAACTACGAGCTGATTGTGGAAGTGCGGGGAGAAATTGACCCGGAAACAGGGTACGTAATCGACATGAAAGTGCTGAGTGGCTTGATCTCCGAAGAAATCACCGAACGGTACGACCACAAAAACCTCAACCTCGACGTTGAGGAGTTCAAACAACTAAACCCAACCGCCGAAAATATCGCAGTTGTGATATGGCAAAGGCTGCGCAATCGCCTCGATGCGCGTTTTGAATTACGCATTAGACTCTATGAAACAGAACGAAATTTTGTTGAATTCAGTGGAAACTGAGTTGAATATGATCGATCTCATCGGTGATGAACATATCAGCACCTCTGTAGAAACACCGCTGCGCGAAGATGCTTTTGCGCTAAGCGACAAAGAGAAAATGGCCAAAATTGAACTCCATTTCCGCGAAATCATGGAAACCCTGGGGCTCGACCTGAACGACGACAGCCTGCGCGGAACTCCAAAGCGGGTGGCTAAGATGTATGTTCAGGAGATTTTCTCCGGACTCAATCCGGCCAACAAGCCCAGTGTGGCGCTTTTCGAAAACAAATACCAGTACAACGAAATGCTGGTAGAGAAAGACATCACCTTTTTCTCCAACTGCGAGCACCACTTTGTGCCCATCATGGGTAAGGCGCACGTAGCTTACATTTCGAATGGTTATGTAATTGGGCTTTCCAAAATAAACCGCATTGTGCAATACTTCGCCAAGCGTCCGCAAGTACAAGAGCGCCTCACCGTGCAAATTGCCGAAGAGCTCAAGCGGGTGCTGAAAACCGACGATGTAGCCGTGGTAATTGATGCCGCTCACCTCTGTGTTTCTTCCCGTGGAATTCAGGATGTGAACTCCGCCACCGTTACCTCACATTTCTCCGGCAAATTCCGCGACGAAAACACCCGACGCGAATTCTTCAATTACCTCAGCCTCGAAAAATAATGGCAACACCCCTCAATATAGCCATTGTGGGCGCCAGCTCGGGAATTGGTCTGGCACTTTGCCGGCAATTGCTCGATGAAGGTCACTCAGTTTGGGCCTTTTCGCGCAGCACAGGCGCCCTGCCTTCGCACGCGAATCTCCATTATGTGCCCTTCGATGCGCTTGGCGCTGAAAGCCTGCAGGCATCTCTTCCGGCTCAGCTACACGGACTTGCCTATTGCCCCGGAACCATCAACTTGATGCCCTTTCACCGCATAAAGCCTGAGCAGTTTCTCGAAGAGTTTGAACTCAACGTGATGGGGGCCATCCGCAGCATACAGTCGGCATTACCCGCCCTTAAGTCCGCCGGTTCAGCTTCCGTAGTGCTATTCAGCACGGTGGCCGTACAAACCGGAATGCCCTTCCATGCCTCGATTGCCGCCGCAAAAGGAGCCATCGAAGGACTCACCCGCTCGCTCGCTGCCGAATACGCCGCCCAACGCATACGCTTCAATGCCATCGCGCCCTCACTTACCGATACACCATTGGCCTCAAGGCTTACGGCCACGCCCGAAAAACGAGAAGCCTCCGACAAAAGGCATCCGATCGGGCGCATGGGCACACCCGAAGATCTGGCCAGCCTAAGTGCCTTTTTACTTTCCGAGAAAAGCAGTTGGATTACCGGACAAGTGCTTCACGCAGATGGCGGCATGGGCAGCCTCAAACTCATTGGTTAGCATGCGCAAGTACACCTTTGGCGAAATTTTGGAATTGCCCGACCGGTTTCGCCGCAGCTTCATCAACTCGCTTCACGGTTTACGGCCTGCGCTTTTGTTGGGTAGCCGTTCGGCGGATGGCCATGAGAACCTCGCCATCTTTAGCCAAATTCTTCACATTGGTGCCAATCCGCCTCTCACGGGAGTGCTGTTTCGTCCCGACACCGTTGAAAGACACAGCCTGCAAAACATTCGGGAAACCGGCTTTTTTACCCTCAACAATGTGACGGAAGAAATGGCCGAAGCCGCCCACCAAACTTCTGCACGCTACCCGCGGGCACAGAGTGAATTCAAGGCCGTTCAACTGAAGGCGCAATACAAAGACGACTTTACTGCACCCTTTGTGGAGTCGTCCACCATACAAATCGGATTGAAGCTACAGTCTGAAATGCCCATTGATGCCAACGGGACGATTCTCGTAATCGGGAAAATTGAGGTGATTTATCTCCCCGAAAACGCCCAAAGCGAAGACGGTTTAGTGAGGCATCATATTGCCGGAAGCCTTGCCGCTGCAGGTTTAGACATGTATTTCAGTCCGCAACCACTCGCCCGCTTCAGCTACGCCAAACCCGATTTGCCTCTGAAAAACATCGAATATTAAGGCCCATGGAAAATGTGGTTGTTTTTTGGTTCCGCCGCGACCTGCGCCTGCAAGACAATGCGGGCTTGTATCATGCGCTAAAGAGCGGACGAAGAGTGCTTCCGCTCTTCGTGTTCGACAGTAACATTCTCGACCGGCTCGAAGACAACGACGACGCCCGAGTTAGCTTTATCTACGACGAGATTCATCGCCTCCAGCGCGAGCTCAAGTCGCTTGGTTCGGGGCTGTTTACGCATTATGGGACGCCCGATGAGGCCTTCGAAATCCTGAGCCGCCAATACACACTGAACGCCGTATACACCAACCACGATTATGAACCGTATGCGAAAGACCGCGACAATAGCGTGATAACGAAGCTGCGGGCGAAGAATA
>CANHCM010000275.1 GCA_947459155.1 Bacteroidota bacterium
CGGCCGGGCGTAAAAGGCACATTCACCGCAACACCGGCATTCTTCGCCGCCTGCTCAACCGCAGCTGTGCCACCGAGCACAATCAGGTCGGCCATGGAGATACGCTTGCCTCCGGTGGCTTTGCTGTTAAAGTCAGACTGAATCTTCTCCAATGCAGCAAGCACTTTGGCCAACTGGGCCGGGTTGTTCGACTCCCAATCTTTCTGCGGAGCCAAACGGATGCGGGCTCCGTTGGCACCTCCGCGACGGTCGGAATGACGATAAGTAGAAGCAGAAGCCCAGGCTGTGCTCACCAATTCGCTTAAGCTCAGGCCTGAAGCCAAAATTGACTTCTTGAGGCCCTCGATATCTTTCGCATCCACCACTTTATGGTTAAGGGCCGGAATAGGGTCTTGCCAGATGAGGTCTTCTTTGGGCACTTCAGGACCTAAATAAGACGACTTCGGCCCCATGTCGCGGTGGGTAAGCTTAAACCAGGCCTTGGCATAGGCTTTTGTAAACTCCTCGGGATTGTCGAGAAAACGCCGAGAGATTTTGTCATACACCGGGTCGAAGCGCAACGAAAGGTCGGTGGTGAGCATGGTTGGTTTGTGCTTTTTATTGGCATCGAAGGCATCAGGAAAACTGGCTTCGGCATCCTTGGCCACCCATTGGTTAGCGCCGGCCGGGCTCTTGGTTAACTCCCATTCGTGGGCATACAAGGTGGTAAAATAACCATGTCCCCACTGTGTTGGCGTGGATGTCCAGATCACCTCAAGCCCTGAGGTGATGGCATCTTTTCCTTTTCCGGTTCCATAGGTGCTTTTCCAGCCGAGGCCTTGCTCTTCGATGCCTGCACCTTCGGGCTCAGGGCCAACGTTAGAGGCCGGACCGGCACCATGTGTCTTCCCGAATGTATGTCCGCCGGCAATCAATGCCACCGTTTCTTCGTCGTTCATGCCCATGCGACCAAAGGTTTCGCGGATGTCCTTTGCGGCGGCCAGCGGATCAGGATTTCCGTTGGGGCCTTCAGGATTCACGTAAATAAGTCCCATTTGCACGGCTGCCAGAGGGTTTTCGAGCTTTCGTCCTTCTTCGTAGCGTTTGTCGTCGAGCCATTTCGACTCAGAACCCCAGTAAATACTTTGATCGGGTTCCCACACGTCGGCGCGACCGCCGCCAAAGCCATAGGTAGGAAAGCCCATCGATTCCATGGCCACATTACCGGCAAGAATCATGAGGTCGGCCCAGGAGATTTTGTTGCCATACTTCTGTTTGATGGGCCAGAGCAGTCGGCGTGCTTTGTCGAGGTTGGCATTGTCGGGCCACGAGTTTTGGGGCGCAAAGCGCTGAAGACCTGCCCGGGTGCCTCCGCGACCATCGCCGGTTCGGTAGGTTCCGGCGCTGTGCCAGGCCATCCGCACGAAGAGCGGACCATAATGACCGTAATCGGCCGGCCACCAGTCTTGCGATTGGGTCATTACCGCAGCGAGGTCTTTTTTCAATGCGGCATAGTCGAGGCTGTTGAAGGCCTTGGCATAGTTGAACTGCTCGCCGTAAGGATTGGACAGCTCAGAATGCTGGCGAAGCACCGAAAGGTTCAACTGATTCGGCCACCAATCTAAATTTTGAGTGCCTTTGCTACTCACTTTGGGGCCTTCGTGGAAGGGGCACTGCCCTTCGCCCATGCTTTTGTCGTGCTGGGCGCTGAGGCCAATTGCGAGCGATAAAAGCATTGTGGTGAATACTTGCTTCATACGTTTGGTTTTTGGGGATTGTCTGGAACAAATGTAGCATCAATTAAATGGTAGAGCTCATCGAATTTATCGATGGGCACATTGGGTTTATGAATAACCTAACGTTTAATCGGCTGCGTAAGGTTTTACCAAAATGAATCCGGGTTGAATGGTAAAAACGGAGGAAATCAACCTAAAAAAACACATTAGCTTACATGAAATTGAGCGCTTTGGTTGTGAGGCGATTACAATTGCTTACAATAAAAAAGAAGGAATAAAAATCATAAGTTACTGACAACATGGCAATTAAGCTTAGTAGTTATTAACACCATCCGGTTAAAACCTTATTATTCATGAATTAAGAAACGTATTCCCTCGACGCTAAATTCGTATTCCATGGTAAGGTTGTTAGGATTACTGAGTTGCTTGTTTGCGCTGTTCATGGTGCCGATGAGCCTTCGTCTCCTTAGTGATGCACTAAGTTGGGAAGCATCAGGCTCCGGCGTGTACATTGTACTCGCCGGAGTGATGTTGCTTACTTTGGCTTCGGGCTACTTCGGATTGAAGGTTTTACGCCGCGCCTGATTTGGAATTTTTCCAAAATGTGCGACATTTGTAGCCTCATTCGAAGGCGAGGAAACTCGTCGGCACTTATGAAAGTACGCTGTCTGTTTTTTTGCCTCATGTTCATGCTGGCCCAGCTGATACCGGCTTTGGCCGTGCAGTTTAACGCAGCAGCAGAGCAACCACAGCACAACGGCCAGCAATGCGACGTACAAGCGCCAGTGCTGAGCTTTATCGTTTTTGGTGAAGATATCGACCTCGAAGAAGAAGAGGAATCGCTTCAAGCTCAGCGATTACCCGCATTTGTTACCGCTTACCTGTTGTTTGGATTTCACCGCGTCAATCCCAACGAAGACCAACGGTACCACATCAAAGATGCGTTTAAGCATCAGTTACAACCCAACGATTTATTGCTCGTTACCGAACGATTTAGGATTTAGGAATCGCTCCAACACCCTTGGACTGGGCCGCTAAGCCCTTAGTATTCACCTAAATCTCTCATTCATATGTTATTCTCAGGAGTGAGAAGTCACGGTATGTGGACTTCCCTCAAAACCTATTTTAAACAAGACCTGCTTTCGGGATTTCTTGTTTCGCTCATTGCTTTGCCACTTTGTTTGGGCATTGCCGGAGCCTCTAACTTTCCGCCCATTATGGGCGTGATGACTGCCATTGTTGGCGGGTTGTTCGTTTCATTTTTCGCCGGCTCAGAACTCACCATTAAAGGTCCTGCCGCCGGACTTATTGTTATCGTAGCCGGAGCGGTTGAAGAACTTGGTCGTGGCGACCTCAACCTCGGCTGGCAGCTCTGCCTAGGCGTTATTGTGGTGGCCGGGATTATTCAGTTTGGACTGGGCAAGCTCAAGGTTGCCGCGTTGGCCGACTTTTTCCCGCTATCGGCGGTGCATGGCATGCTGGCCGCGATTGGCATCATCATCATGTCGAAGCAAATTCACCTGGCCCTCGGCGTAATGCCCGCCGAACTCAAAGGAAAGGAGCCTCTCGAGTTGTTGTTCATGATTCCACACAGCCTCATGGAGATGGAATGGCACATTGCGGTTATCGGCGGCGTTTCGCTGCTGATATTGTTTGGGTGGAAATACATCAACAAAGGCTTCCTTAAAAATGTACCTCCGGCCTTGGTTGTCATCGTTACCTCGGTGCTGCTGGGTCAGTACTTTCATTTGTTCGACCCTGCATTCCAGGCGCGAAAACCATTGGTGAATCCGGGCGACTTCCAGCTGCAGTTTCTCGCGCGCTTTGAGGCCTTGAGTGATCCGACTTTACTCCCGATTTTCCTCAAGTATCTCCTGATGTTCGTGCTCATTGGTTCGCTGGAATCGCTGCTTACCGGAAGAGCCATCGACCTGCTCGACCCTTACAAACAGCGATCTGATTTAAGTCGCGATCTAAGCGCTGTTGGATTGGGAAATATCGTGAGCGGGCTGCTTGGAGGTTTACCCATGATTGCGGAGGTAGCGCGCAGTTCGGCCAACATCGCCAACGGAGGCCGCAGCCGCTGGGCAAA
>CANHCM010000276.1 GCA_947459155.1 Bacteroidota bacterium
TCTTTCTTGACGTTCGGAAGGGGAGGGGAGTCTTCAGTCTTTGGTCTTGAGTCCTGAGACTTTGTTCACGGTAACATTCGGGGGAACGTTTTTGAATTGAGGGTACAACGTATTACGTATCGCGTACTGCGTTTTTTCGCGTCAGGCTTGGGGCTGCCGTTTCCAAATGGCACTGTAGGCTCCACCGGAGCCGGGAAATTGTTCACGAAAACACTGAGGCTTTAAAATTACTCATGTCCATCGACCAAACCCCTCCACAAAACTCCCTTTAACATCAGCTTCAGGGTTGATCCAGAATCCAAATGATAGTCTACGTGATACGTAATACGCTATACGTTGTACCCCCCTAAGTGGTATCCAAAACCCGACTTTAGACTAAGGACTAAAGACTTCAATCCCTATCACTAAAACTCCCTTTTACCTAAGCTGCAAGGGTTTTTCCAGAATCCAAATGATAGTCTACGTGATACGTAATACGCAATACGTTGTACCCCCCTAAATGGTATCCAAAACCCGACTTTAGACTAAGGACCAAAGACTAAAGACTTCCCAAGTCCCATCCACCTACGCCTTTTTCTTCACCTTCACTTTTTGGCCAACCTGTAATTTCGATTTTGAGCCAAAACCATTGAGTTTGCGGATTTCATCGAGGGTCATGCCATGACTTACGGCAATCTTCCAAAGCGTATCGCCCGGACGGACCTTGTAGTAACTTACGCCACTGGCGGGCTCTTTCGTTGTTTTTGTGGTGCTTTTGGGCTTGTCGGTTTCGGTTGAGCCTGCGTTATTTTCTGTTTCCTGGGCAGTGGTTTCGCCATTGCTGCTGCTGCTGCTCGTTTCGGGGGCACTTTGCTGAGTTACCTCTTCCACCTTCGCTTTGTAAGGCGCACTTACTTTCAGACGCTGTCCGCGCTTTAGCTTGCCAGAACTGAGCTTGTTCCACTTCTTGAGCTCGTTTACCGTTACCCCGTATTTACGCGCAATCGAGGAGATACTTTCTCCCGACCGTACCACGTGTGTTTTGGAGGCTACAGGAAGTGCTTTGGTAATGTTCAGCAATGAGTCGCGAACCGTTTCTTTGGTGCGGTAAGCATAAATGGTTTGCTCGTTATTGATAAACACCGGAATTTTCGACTTCGGCAAGGTAAGCACGTTGTACGATCCGGTTTCCGGAATCACGCCCAGCAGATAAGTCGGATTGAGAAACTCAATGTCATCCACCGGCATATCTAACACATTAGAAAGCTGCGTAAAGGTGAGCCGCTTGCGGATATGCACAGTATCTATCTCCGAAAACACAGCCCTCGGCATAATCGGGTAGAGGTTATGCTCTTTGGCGTGGTTCATTACGTAAACTGCCGCAATAAAGGCCGGAACGTAGCCCGCCGTTTCTTTGGGCAGGAATGGTCTTAAATCCCAATAATTGGTTTTGCCGCCCGAACGGCGGATGGCCTTATTCACATTTCCGGGGCCTGAGTTGTAAGCCGCCAATACCAGCGACCAGTCCTTGTAGATAGAATACAAGTATTTCATATACAAGCAGGCCGCTTCGGTCGATTTGATGGGGTCGCAGCGCTCGTCGATATAACTGTTGATGTTCAGTTTGAAAAGCTTAGCCGTTCCATACATGAACTGCCACAAGCCTTGTGCACCAACGCGCGAGCGGGCTGCGGGGTTAAGTGCCGACTCCACGATGGCCAAATACTTGAGCTCCAATGGCATCTTGTGTCTCGCAAGGGCTTCCTCGAAAAGGGGGAAGTACAATTCCGACAGGCCGATCATCCGCGATACGAGGTTCCGCTTGCGGATTGCGTACATGTTGATGTAAGCCTTCACCTCGTCGTTATACACCAGCTTGAATGGAGAGAGGGCATCGAGTTTGGCAATGCGCTCAGCAATCACCGAAGGCTCATACACCGGAACAGAATCGGGCGAAAAGCCCATCGCCGAAGGGCGGCCGAACTCAGAACCATAGCGTGTAGTTTCGAAAAGCTTCAGGTAAGCCAATGAGTCGAGGGCCGCAGCAATGGGGTCATCCGCCTGTAGTTTAACCGAGGTGTCGCGGGCAGAAATTACGGGACGTCTCTGCGCAAAACCGCTGAATCCAGTGAGGAAAAACAAACAGAGGATGGAGAAACGCAGAAAACTCATTCGCAAGACAACGTCGGTAACAGGTAAAAAGTATGCCCCACCGGTAAGGGTGTGCAATTTTGCCAAACCTACACGATTTTTCAATCCCTCAATCAGGCTTCTATCGATAATTCCACACGGGTTTGTTCACAACGTGTATGGAAAACTTCAGGCGTACCTGGCCATCAGCCTTGAGGCAAATCCCAACAACTGAGCGTCGTTGTTTTGTGCAGCCACCAGCTGAATGCCGAAAGGAAGCCCATTGCTGTGCTTTCCGGCAGGAATCGAAATGGCAGGAACGCCGCAAAGATTCGCCTGAACCGTGTAGATGTCTTCCAAATAAAGCTGAATCGGGTCGCTCGATTTTCCTCCAATCGGGAAGGCTGTACCCGGCGTGGTAGGCATCAAAATGTAGGGGTAATCCTTCAAAATGGCTGCGGTATGGTCGCGCAGCTTACGGCGTACCTTCTGGGCTTTGGAGTAATACGCATCGTAATACCCGGAGCTCAACACAAAGGTGCCCAGCATAATCCGCCGTTTTACCTCAGCACCAAAGCCCTCCGTTCTCGAACGCTTGTAGGTTGATTCCAGGCTGGTGGCATCTTTGCTCCGGTAGCCGTAGTGTACGCCATCGTAACGACTTAAATTCGAAGAGGCCTCGGCGGTGGTGAGAATGTAATAGGTGGGCACTACGTAATCTAAGTACGGAAACTCTACGGCTTCAACCGTATGGCCATCGGCCTTGAGCCGCCCAATGAGCGATTCCATATAAGCCCGGATTTCGGGGTCAAGCCCCGGACTTTCGATGTATTGCCTGAAGTACGCAATGCGTTGTGGCCCTTCAATGTTGATGGGGGTAAAAGGAATTTCAGCGGGGCTCTGAAGCATGGTTGCGTCGTGCTCGTCGGGACCGGCAATCACGTGCATGATGGCTGTACAATCTTCGACCGTGTAGGCCAATGGTCCAATCTGATCGAACGAGGAGGCGTAGGCAATAGCGCCCCAGCGCGACACTTTTCCGTAGCTGGGTTTGTAGCCTGTGATGCCGCAAAAGGAGGCCGGTTGGCGGATCGAGCCACCGGTGTCGGTGCCCAAGGTGGCCAGGCACATTCCCGCTGCTATGGCCGCCGCAGAACCTCCCGAGGAGCCTCCCGGCACTAGGCTTTCGTTGAGCGGATTTTTTACCGCTCCGAAGGCCGAATTCTCGTTCGAGCTGCCCATGGCAAACTCGTCGCAGTTGAGCCTTCCGATGATTACCGCATCTTCGGCAAGCAGGCGCTCCACCACCGTGGCACTGTAAAGCGATTCGAAGCCCTCCAGAATTTTGCTGGCTGCCGAAACACGGTGACCTTTATAGCAGAGGTTGTCTTTGAGGCCAATCACCAGTCCGTTAAGCTTGCCGGCCTGGCCCTTCGCTCTTTTCTCGTCGGCTTTGCGCGATTGCTCAAGGGCTTCCTGCTCAAATACTTCAAGAAAAATATTCAGGTGCTTACCGGCGCTGATGCGCTCAAGGTATTGGCGGGTAATTGATTCAACGGTGTGGGTTCCGGCTTGGAGTGCCGTCTGGACTTCGGCCAGCGAATGGAACATAGGTTAGGGCTGTGTCGGGTTTTTCTTCTCGTTCTCCGGCAATTCGCCGTTTTTTGCGTCTTTGGCA